>JAJDDR010000563.1 GCA_029260255.1 Phycisphaerae bacterium | reverse complement strand
CCACGCCCCAGGCGCGTGGCCCGCCACTGCTCAAAACGCTGCCGAACCGCCGCAAACCGTACGGGTTCCGCGCCTCTGCCTTTGGATCGCATCAGCCGTCCTCCAGACCACCATCGGTCTGCGGACGACGATACCGGCCCGTTCAAATCGCTTCATGCACGCTCACCGGAAGGACACGGCTATTCGGATCGGATATAGGAGCAGCGAACCGAACAGGGGCCGCAGGTCGGGGATGCCCACGGCCGTTCCGGTGCGAAGTGGGCGTGCCGGATCCGTTTCACCGCGTGCGGCATGTCAGGAGCGGCGATCGGGGACGATGGACGAAAAAAAACCACAGATCAGCGGGTTACGCGAACTGTGGTGGTCGCCCGAAGGCGTTGCCTGTGGATCTTTCACCTTGTTGCGAAAAACCACGGGCTGGGGTCGGTTACACTGCCTAACAGCTTGCGTCAGAGAGTCGGGATTGTCAATAGCCACCGCTCAAGAAAACTGGTGCCGGCGACGGGACCTGTCACTCAGCGGCTTCTTCACGCATGCGAATCGACTAGAATAACCGGTCTCAACTGTTCTGGAGACTGTCGCGATGATCACACTTGGCTTGGATGTTGGATCGAATTCGGTCGGATCGGCCTGGATCGATACGGGGCGTAGGGTTATCGCGTTGGGAGTGAGCGTGTTCCCAGCGGGAGTCGACGAAACCGACACGAAGCGGGGAGCGCCGAAAAACCAGAAGAGGCGAGAGACGCGGTCGCAGCGACGTGGGCTCGCGCGGCGGGCACTGCGGAAACGCCGGCTACGCAACATACTCGCGGCGGCAGGCTTGCTGCCGGAGACGGACAAGGCCTGGGACCACAAGGCAGGAGGCCGGCGGGACGACGACTCCGGCGACAGCGTTCTGACACCGTGGCAGCTTCGGCGTGAAGGGCTCACGCGCCCACTGACGGCGCATGAGTTCGGGCGCGTACTGGTTCATCTCAACCAGCGGCGCGGGGCATTGGGTGTGGAGACTAATCCGGACGATCCCGACGAAGGCAAGGTGAAGGAGGCCATCGACCGCCTGCGCATGGAAATCGGCAACCGCAAAGCCCTGACATTCGGCCAGTTCATGGCGGACCTCATGGACGATCGAGCGCACGCCGTACACGATAAGCAGGGCAAGTTCTACCAATCGGCGATCCGCAATCGGCGTGATGCGTTTGAGTTCCACGCCGACCGCGCCTTGGTGCGTGAGGAGTTCGGCATTCTTTGGGACATACAGAAATCACATGGTGGGCAGCTGGCGAAGCTGCTCACGGACGATCTGCGAGAGGCGCTGGACGCTCCCTCGGGTGATCGCACGTGGCGACACCGCGGCGCCATCTTCGAGCAGCGGCGAACGTATTGGGACAGCGGCACGCTGGGGCGCTGCGATCTCGAACCCACGGACCACCGCTGTCCGGTCGCGGATATGTACGCCCAGGAATACCGCGTCGTCGAGACGGTCAACAACATCCGCATCGAGGAGCGGGGGACAGATCCCGTGCCGCTGACGCCCGAACAGCGTGAGAAGCTCATCGCCGTACTCCGAAAGCAGAAAACCGGTTCCGTCGCGACGGTCCGCAGGGCGCTGGGCATGGACAAGCGGTCCCTGAAGAAACGGGGTCTACCCGAAGATCACTTCAGTCTGAACATCGATCGCGACAAGACGCGCGAGATAAACACCGACTGGTTCTACCGCGAGATCGTCCACGGTGTCTTCACGGAAACGCGGTGGTCGGGGATGCCGCCGCCGGCGCGCGATTCGGTGAATATGGCCATTTTGAAACTCGACCCGGAGAATCAGAAGCACACCGAGCGCCTGCTGAAAGGCGCGATCGATTGGTGGAAACTGCCGGCCGACGCCGCAGAATCGCTGGTGGACGTGTGGAAGTCGCGCCCCAAGATCGACAGGCGTCTCAACCTCTCGCGCCGGGCCATCCGCAACCTGCTGCCCTACATGTGCTGTTTCGATGAAACCGACAACCGTTGGCCGACGCAGATCGAGGCACGCGAGCGATTCGCCGAAGACGCTGACGCGCGCGATCCAACCAGCGACGCTCCCGCTTCCGATGCGCAGCGCGACCGCTACAGGCTGGGAAAAACGCGCCTGTCGAAAGCCGATCGCCAGTTCTTGCAGAAGCATCCCGACCTACTCCCTCCGGCGCCGACGTTGGCCAACCCGGTAGTCCGCAAGGCGGTCCACGAGGTGCGCCGGCACGTGATGGCCTTTCTGAGACGATACGGTCGCAAGCCGGATCGCATCGTGATCGAGTTGGCCCGCAGCGCCACGCAGCCGGAGCACGTGCGAAACAGCATCCTGGCCAACAACCGGAAGCGTGAGAGTGAACGCAAGAGACTCATCGAGCAGTTCAAGCTCGACAAGCTGACGACCACGCAACAGGCACGCGCCGTCCAGCGCATCTTGCTCTGCCGGGAGCAGCAGAACATCTGCGCTTACTCCCAACTCGACGGCGACGAGGCACGCACCATCACGGACCAGATGGCAGCCGACGGTTCGGACCTGGAAGTTGATCACATCGTCCCGATGAGTCGTTCGCAGGACAACTCCATGAACAACAAGGTGCTCTGCTTCCGCGATGCGAACCGCGAGAAGGGCAACGACACGCCGAGAGAGTGGCTGTCGGCTGAGCAGTTCGATCGCCTCGAACAGCGTTACGAGCACTGGAAGAAGGAGCAGCCTAGGAAATGGGAGAACCTCCACCGTGAGCCCGAGCCGCTCGAACAGTTCATCAATTCGCAATTGACCAACACGGCGTACGCTGCGACGCAGGTCGGCGAATACTTGCGTGGGGTGCTTTACGGCGACTGCGACGACCGCAAGAGCCGCGTGTTCTTCACGAACGGGACCTACACGGCCATCCTGCGGCGCGATTGGGCGCTCTTGGAGAGTGACATCGACACCCGATGGCACGGCGTGGATGATAGCGACTCGGACTCCGATCGTGGCCAGCCCGGGAGGGCGCGGAAACGCGAGAAGGACCGTTCGGATCATCGCCATCACGCAATCGACGCGCTGGCCATAGCGTTCGCCGGTCCGGAGACCATTCAGAACATCGCAGGGTATGCCAAACAACGAGAGGAAGCGCGAGCGATGGACGGGTACTGGCCAAGACGCGTTGGGCTCCCTCCGCCCGCACCCTGGGAATCGGTTGAACGGTTCCGATCGGACGCGCTCGATGCCGTGGAGAAGCTGATCGTCTTCCATCGCCCCATCAAGCGCAAGCTCATCGGAGCGTTTCATGAGGAAACCGCTTATGGACCAGTCCTGGGCAGCAACAGGTTGTTTACCAACCGTATTCGTGTGGAGCAACTGACACCCAACCACCTGCACGTTCCAGACGGTTGGGACGAACTCAGTCGAGAACTCGACGATCCCGAGATGCCAGGACCGGCACGCCGCGCCGTGGGACGCGAATTGGCGAGGCTGGAAGACCATTTGCCGGGAAAACCGGGAATCGTCCGTGATCGTTCGCTGCGCGACAGGATCCGCAAGTGCCTGCGAGAAAAGGGGATCGATCCCGACGCCTTCAGCAAGGACGACATTAAGCACGTCATCAACGACAAAGGTGGTCTGAGAATGAGGAGCGGTATTCCGATCAAATCAGTGATCTTGCTTCGCACGCACTCGGATCCGGTCATCCTGCCACGGAAGCGGTGGGACAGCGCCGCCGGGCGCATGGTCGACGACCCCGACCCGCGCACCCGGCGGGTCTACGTCGGCGGGAACAACCACCACCTGGAAATCCGCGAGGACCAAGAGTCCGGGCGCTGGTCGGGCGTCGTCGTCACGGCGTTCGAGGCTGCTCGGCGTGTACGCCGCGAAAACGGACCGGCCGTGGACCGCTCGGACGGCAACCAGTTGCGATTCGTCATGTCCCTGTCGGAAGGCGAAATCATCCACGCGCGCCGTAACGACCGTCAGGACGACGCGGCCGACGGCGTTGATTACTATGTTGTGGCGAAGCTCTACAGGAACCGAGTCTTCTTCGCGCCGCACTGGGATGCACGCAAGGCCGCCGAACAGGATCGGTGGAGCGTGGCGCCGTCCGGACTCAAAGAGTGCGGTCCGCAACCGGGGCACCCGCCGTACAAGGTCCGCGTCAGCCCGCTCGGCACGGTGACGCCGCTGGATCATGATTAAACGCACGGTCGAGATATCGAAGCAGGCAGTTCACGTTACGGTGAAGAACCGGCAGTTGCGGATCATCGCCAAGGACGAGGAGCGCACGGAACGCGGCTGCGTGCCCTGCGAAGACATTGGCGTACTGCTCGTCGACCACGCCGGGACGACGTACAGCCACGCGGCACTGACGACGCTGCTGGAGTGCAACGCGGCCGTAGTGATCTGCGGGCGAAACCACCTGCCGGCCGGGATACTCCTGCCCATCGGGGAACACACCGAAGTCGTGTGGCGAATTCGCGAGCAACTGACCGCGGGGAAGCCGCTTCGCAAGCAACTCTGGAAGCAAGTCGTGCAAGCCAAGATCCGCGCCCAGGCGGGCGCGCTCCCGGAAGAGTCAGCCGTTCGGAAACGCCTTCTGTCGCTGGCCCGTACCGTGCGCTCGGGTGATCCGACCAACATCGAGTCGCAGGCCGCGCGGGCATACTGGCCGAAGGTATTCGACGACGAAGCGTTTAGACGCGACCCGGATGGGAGTGGCATCAACGCGCTTCTGAACTACGGATACGCTGTGATGCGTGCCGCAGTGGCTCGGGCGATCGTCGCGGCCGGGCTGCTGCCGGCGCTCGGTTTGCACCATTCGGGACGGTCGAACGCGTTCTGTCTGGCCGACGATCTGATGGAACCGTTGCGTCCGTTGGTCGACGTACGCGTACGCGGCCTTATTCGCGACGGGCGAACCGAGCTGGACGCCGAGACCAAGCCGCCGCTGCTGGAGTTGTTGACCGTCCCGATGTGCTGCGCGGATCAGACGGGGCCGCTGATGGCGGCGCTGCACCGGATGGTGGCGTCCCTGGTGCGATGTTTCGAGGGCGAGTCGAAGCGGTTGGCCATCCCGGAATCCGCTGTGAACGCACACAAGGACGACGCGGGCGGGTGACGGCGATGAACTTCAGCGGTTACAGGTGCATGTGGATCTGCGCGATGTTCGATCTTCCGGTTGATACGAAGGCGGCGCGCCGTGCATACACTCAGTTTCGCAAGATGTTACTCAACGACGGGTTCACCAAGATGCAGTACTCGGTGTACATTCGACACTGCGCAAGCGAGGAGAACGCCGATGTTC
>JAJDDR010000562.1 GCA_029260255.1 Phycisphaerae bacterium | reverse complement strand
TCGCGGGCAAGGCCTCGGGTCCGGTTTCGCGGGCGGTGTGGCTGTACAGCTTCGTTCACTCGATCACGATCTGGCCGACGATCGCGGCGGTGCTGGTGTCGATGCTCATCCTCGCTAGGCCGCACATCATTGCGACGATGAAATCGGACGCACTGGTTCGCGGTCACGTGTTCGTCACGATCTGCGTCACGGTGATCGTCCTGATCACGACGGCGTCGACGATGGCGTTCGTGTTCGACTTCGCCAAGGCACTGTCGGCTGCGGCGGACGGCGGTTCGTACAACGTGTGATGGCTCACGTGTTTCCGAGTAGTCGTCGCCGGTGGCGTTCCAGTCCGTCGATTTCGGTCCGGCAGCAGGCGAGTCGTTCGTCGAGATGACCGTGCAACTCGTGGATGTCGCGTTCCATGGGGTGGCCGGAGTCGGTGAAGAGCACGGCCCACTGCTCCCAGTTTTTGACGAGTTCCTCGGTGTACATGTGCTCGATCATGGGCGTCGTGCGGTTGATTTCGAGGTCGTAGTGGGATTCGCTCGAGGTGTCCAGGTTCATCAGGTTTTGATGCAGCCGCTGCAAACCGTCACGCAGGCGGCTGACGTGTTCCTTGGCTCCGCGGGCCTTGAGCGTGATCCATCCGGCCGCGATGACGGGGGCGGCGGTTGCGTTGATCGCGCCCTTGCGCGCCCGCATCAGGGCCTTGTACATGGTGGAAATCCGCTGGATGACCGCGTCGGCGGATTCGGCCGCGAGGAGTGTTTTGCGGGCCTCGTCCTTGAACCAAGCGGCGTGTTCGAGAACTTCCCGCAGTTGATCGGCGGTCTCGTCGCCGCGCGCCAGGACGACCTTCTCCCGTTCTTCGCAGAGTGCCGCGAAGTCTGCCTCGGCGTCGCCAAGTTCTCCGATCTGCCGCTCGATGGCTTCGAGTCTTGCCTTGAGATCGGTGACGGCGGAGGCGATCTCGTCGTATTCCTGCTCGACGGCCGCGAGGTCGCCCTGTTTCCGGTCGAGTTTGGCCTGCCCGCCGCCGAGCACGGCGCGCAGCACTCCGGTGATGCCGGGGTTCTCGAGCGACTCGCTCTCCTCCTTGATCATGTCGAGATTCACATCGAGTCGGCGCAGGTGGTATTCCTCCTGCGTGAGGTTGTCCTCCGCATCGACGTGTTCGGCGCGCAGCCGTTTCTCGGCTTCCATTCGTTCGCGGGCTTCGTTCAGTCTGTCGTCGAGGTCGTCCGGCATGGGGCATCTCCGAATACCGATTCGAGCGGTCGTTTACGCTACCGTGTCTTCGTCGACGTGATTTGCGGGTGGCTTTACGCCTGCGCCACGAGCAAGTATCGGTCCAACATCCGCCGCGCGGGTGGAGCGGCGACCATCCCGGATGATTGATAATGTCAGACCAAGTGTACGCAACATCATGTGGCGTCACCCCTTGTGGGTGACGAGCATGGAAGTGACGCACGCACCGCAGCCGCCGCTTCATAGAAGGGGCGACGCTATATTGGCCTGCGCCGGTTCATTGCCTGCGATGCAAGACCGGGACTATGGGACCTGGTCGTTGTCTTCGGAAGCGGCATCAATTGTCGTGAAGCCTCGCACTTCGGGGTTCAGCAACCTGAAGCCCACGTCGGGCGGGCCGGCGCATTGCCCCGGCCGGACGAGATCGCCACCGTCGTCGGAGGCGTTCTCGCCGATCGAATAAATCGTGATGCGGTCCGTGTCGCGCTTGTATCGCACGGGTTGACCGTCGAACGGGTCGATCGGAATCTCCTTGATGTAGTTCGGCACGAGTTCAGCCAACTGCGTCGGCCAGTTGTCTTTGTCGAGTCGAAACCGTTCGGCCGCCAACGCAGCGCGGGCGCAATGCACTTGTGCGATATGCCTCCCCGACAGTTCGCACGCGCGGCTGTAGGCCGGCAGAAACAGTGTGCAAAAACAGTATTTCACCGGGTGCAAGCCTTGGACCCGACTCTCGTAGGCGTGAGCGGCTACAATCGTGTTGCGCGGCGAGTCGGATGCGTCGATGAGATCACTTAGCAGTTCAAGCGACATGGCCAGGTTGAGATCTCGAAATCCGCCAAGCAGCCAGATCGAATCGGTCGGCAACGCCGGCGGGTTGGTGCTCAAGACCGGTGTTGTGGACCAGCCACCGTTCGCCATGTACTCAAACATGGCGATCTGGAACAGGCGCTCGCCGGTCAAGCCCACGAGCAGGGTGTTGTGGAAGTCGTGTTGTTCCAGCACGTCTTGGAGGCCCCGAAGCGACTCGGTTCGAGGTACACCGTAAGACAGAACGCGCTCCGTGGCATCGAGACCCATCGCCTCAACAGCGATCAAACTCAACGCGGAAATGAGCGTCGGTGTGTCGCGCAGCGATGCGCCGATGCTGAATATGGCTCTGCAGCGTAGCATTGCGGAGTCGATGTCCGATTCCGCGGCGTCCCGAACAGCTGCCAACGCCTCGATTTTCGTGGCGATGCGATAGCATTTCATGTTCGGGAGGAAGGCGTTCATCGGGTTGGATACGAGGTCAAGCTCCAGTCGCCCGGGCGGCACGTCGCCGAGGTGATCGAGCCGGGCGAGAAGCGGTTCCTCCCGATCGAGGAACAGCTTCACGTTCTCAAACACTTCGACGGGCCACGGTTCGGACCACTTCGGCGAGTCGGCTTTGCCGAGGATCGGCAACCGGTCCTGATCGCCAACTTGCTCCTTGACGGTGCTCAACTCGTCACCCAGGTCGGCCAGGATCTTTGCCGCTGTAACGCCCTCCGGCAGTTCCGGAAGGCGCGCCAGATAATCGTCAAACGTCAACGGCTCGCCGGCGTCGCGAAGACGCTGCAGCTGCGCCCGCAACGCGGAGCGACCGATCAGCTTCAATACCGAGACGGGGATTGCCACCAGAAGAAAGAGACCCAGCAGCACGAACGCGGCCCGCTTTAGCCATTTACGCTTGTCCGGTGGGTTCCGATGATCGTTACTGCTCATCTTTGTGTGACCTCTCGCGCTTTCTTCCCCAACGGCCCAATCGAAGTCTACGACGTCGCGGCGCGGCGGGCAATTACAATGCGGGGCGGTTCTCCGAATGCTCATGCAATCGCCTCAATTGTTGTTTCGTTCGTGACAGATTGCCCGTCTGGCGTCAGAGTGTGACAGCGTGGTGTCTCAGTAATGGTGACGTTACCGTGAACCGAGCCGCGACCGTCAGGGAACGGTTGTGGGCAGGTCCCCGCGTGTTTCCGTGCGTCCCCTCCCTAACGGTCGGGGCTCGGAAAACTGCCATCTTGAGACACTGCAGTAGAGTATCGCGGTTGCAGTTCCCGGAGCGCTTCAGCGTGCGTGAGACCGCGCCCATAATACCCGAGGCCGCGGCGGCGCCGGACTGGTCGCAGGTGCCGTTCGATGTCGGCTGCGCCCGCTGCGGTCACGACCTGCGCGGCCGGACCGAGCCGGTGTGCCCGGCGTGCGACCTCACGTTCGACTGGGCGGACGCGGTCCCGCTCGAAGAACTGGTCTGCGAGCAGTGCGGGTATCACCTGCTCGGGCTGCGGGAGAAACGCTGCCCCGAGTGCGGCTCGCGATTCACGTGGGAGGAAGCGATAGCGGCGCGCGAGCGGCGCAAACGGCCTCTGTTCGAATACCACTGGCGGCAACACGCGGTACGGTCGTTTCTGAAGAGCGTACGTTTCGCGCTTCAGCCGCGCCGTCTTTGGAAACAGCTCGATATTCACGACAATCCACCGGTTCCGGCACTTCTCGGATTGGCGGTCCTTTCGCTGGTCGCGACGCTTGGCGTGATGCACCTTGCGTCCACGATTGTCGAGTGGGTCTATTCGACGCCCTGGGTAAAAACGCAGGGCGTCGGTTGGACAATGGGCAGACCGAGGATATCAGACTTGCCGGGCGCGTTCACGAGGGTCTTCTCCGGGACGCTCTTTTCCTCGCTGGTGGTGCTGGTCTGGTGCGCGTCGAGCTTCCTGTCACTGCTGATCTTCCGGCGGTCGATGAGACTGTGCAGAGTGCGCGTCGCACATGTCGCGCGCGTGTGGACCTATGCCCATCCCGTGTTGCTGGCTGGAATATCGGTAGCCATAGCCGCCTGGGCCGTCCTGCACTCGGCTGCACACGCGTGGCATTCGGCGTTGGGAATCCCGGAGTCAACCGTCCGCATCGTTGGCCACTGCAGCATCTACGGTTTCGCGGTGGGCTCGTTCGCTTATCTCGTGTGGTCGATACGCTGCGGCTACCGGCATTACATGCGGATGCGTCACGCGTTCTGGGTGGGGCTGTCGGCGCAAACCATCGCGGTACTCGTGACGATGATGGTGCTGTGCATGCCCAGGGGCTGGAGATTCTAGCGCCTTTTCCGTGTGTTAACGACGACGCGGGCGTGCAAGTACGGACCTTGCCGGCGGCGCGCGTACGCGTGCGAGCGTTCGCAGTAGGTTCGGCGGACGCGCCTGTTGGCGAACGGTCGCCCAAGTGTAGCCGCAGAGGGGCGATTGAGAGTAGCCCAGCGGTTTATCGCTGGGAGTTGATGCGGCGGTGTGCGTCAGTCCCGGGGGGACGACTGAATGACCGGAAACCACTCATCCGTGCCTCTGGGACTTGGAACCGTCGGGACCACTCTGTTCCCAGCGATGAAGGGCCTGTCGAGAATGGCATGAAGCCAAGGGCGTTCGTTCGTAAGTCGTTTTGCGAGTGACACTTATGGGCACTTGCGCGAAGCGAGGCCTCCTGTGATGATGTTGGTGTTGAAGACAACGCCAAAACAGGAGGCCAAGGATGGTAAGTGTCCGTGATTGGAAGCAGCGAATCAAGACTGATATTCTGGGGACTGATTCTCTAGCGGGCTCCGGTTACTAACTGCCGATAGTTCACGGGTTTAGCCGTCACGGCGGCGACGACGAGGCGGTCGAACAGGGTGGCCTCGATCCAACGGCGATTGGCGGGATACGTGAATTCGGGCAAGTAATCGTTCAGATGTTTCGGCGAGACGCGGTGGTACGTGCCCAGGTTCATCCGCTTCACGTTGCTGATGAAGGTGTGCATCCACGGAAACGTCTGAACCGCTTCCTTGCCGCCGCGCGTCACGATGACCTCATGCTCATACCCCTCCTTGGCC
>JAJDDR010000561.1 GCA_029260255.1 Phycisphaerae bacterium | reverse complement strand
TTCCGGCCCGCGCGTGCCCGCGAGAACCGCCCCGGTCTTTTCCTCGATGCGGTCCACCATGGGGGCGTCCCGCAGCGCATGCTCGTTGAAATGGCCGTTGGCTCCGAGCACCTCGACCACCTTCTGGTGTGCGCCGTTGATCACATAGTGCCCCAAACCCATCTCGTCCAGAATCTCGACGACGTTATCAACGTGTGTTCGTGTAGATTGTGGGTGCATGACCACGATCATGTTCAACCTCCTTTTGTCCGCTTCATGGGCCGCGCTATCAGATCCCTGCGGACCACGCCCACTCTGCCGGTCTTATCCAGCCCTACCCCCGACCAAAGGCGAGCACGTCGAAAGAGAGCGCTCCTGATCCCCTCACGAGTTCCACCTCATTCGCCCCGAATCGCAAACGGGTGCCGGGGGGCGCTTCCGCCATCATTTATCGAGAACGCGCCGTCCCCGGACACGCCTGCGATTAACTTCCTTAACTGCTTAGGATACACCCCGCCCGAATCCTTTTCAAGCGCTTTCGAGACATCTCCGAGCCCCGCCGGGAAACGATTCACACGCCGCCCCAGGGGGTCGAAGCGGAACGTCCCCGTTACTCCGGCATGCCACGCGCTGCCCGCCAGAGCGTCTCGAACGCCCTTGCGGCCACCGGGAATCGGTCCGGACCGGATTGCGCCCGCCAAAAGCACACCCGCGTCGTAGCCCAGTCCGCCGTACGGACCCGCGGAAACCCCGAATTGCTCCGAAAAACGACGCGTAAACGCCGAATCCGCCAGAATCCGCCCGGGCGTAACGCTGAACACCCATGCCAGCGGAATCTGATGCACCGTCCGATCCTCGCAGCTCAGTGTCACAATTGGGAAGTGCATTTTCGCTGCAAGCATTTCAGCCAGATGCGTACCCCGGCGTTCCGTCGAGCCGATCAGCGCCACAACGCCCTGGTCCATGACCATCTCGACCAGGGCTCCCGAGTCGTCACCCCACGCCCCACGGGCATCGCGAACCACAAGCTCGATCGAACGCTCGTCTCCGTGATGCCGGCGGTCGTCCTCGAACGCCAACCGGATTCCCCGAACGGCCGATTGCCCGGCCTCATCCAGCGGAAGGAAACAGCCGACACGAATCGAGTTTCCGTTCGCCGCCCGCAACGGTGATCGGGCCGCCGGCGGAGATTGGACGAGTGTGCGATAGGCATCGCGCGCAGACGGTGGTTTCGGACCCAATGCCGAACGGCTCGGTACCGCGAAATCCACTTCCTCGTACACGAACTTGCCTTCGCGCACCTCGGCAAGGAACACCGGTCCGACGTCATTGAGCGTCGTGTCGAAATCGATCGGCCCCGTCACGCCGTCGTAGTGGGTGATGGCGTACATCGTGTCGCGAATGGCGATGCGGTCCAGACCCGCCTCCCGAATCGCGGCGATCAGCAGGTTGGTACCATCGTAGGCGTGCGCGGCAAACGTCTCCGGATCGTGACCGAACCGCTTGCCGAACGACGCGCGGAACGCGGCCAAACGCGCATCTTGCCGCGTGGGATCGTACGTCGCCGCGGCCACCACGCCCTCGGCGTTCGCGCCGGCGAGTTCCAGGAATGTCGCGCTCGCCAGGCGGTCGCTGCCGAAGATCTGCACCGGCATCTCTCGCCTGCGAATCTCGTTGACCACGGCGGCTGCATCGGCCGCGCTGCCCCACAGCACGATCGCGTCCGGCTTGAGTTCGGCGATGCGATCGAGTTGAAGGGCAAAGTCGCGGTCTCCGTAGTTCCATCTCATCTCCGCCCTCAACGGGTGCTTCAGCCGTCGCGCCGCGTCGCGGAATTCGGCGATTCCCATCCGCCCGTAATGGTTGTTCACGCGGAATGCGGCGACCTTCTCGATTCCGCGTTCGTGAAAGATGTGATGTGCCAGTGCGTAGCACTGCTGCCGGTCGTCCGCCATGCAGCGCAGCATCCACGGGATCCGCGTTTCGGTCAGCGTCGGATCGGTATCGCCCGTGTTGACCAGCATCATCTCCGTCTTGAGCGCTACGCGCAGTGCGATGTGCGTGTTGGCGCCGTCTATTGAGCCGATCACCGCGAGCACGTCGTCGACGTACTTGAACGCCACCATCTCGTTCGAGCTTGCGCCCCAGATCGCCAGATCGGGTCGCACGATCAACTCGAACGGGATTCCCTCGAACCCGCCACTCGCATTGGCCTGCTCGATGGCCAGGGTCACGCCGTCCAGCATGTCCCGACCCAGGTCGGCATCCGGCGCCGATCCCGTTGGTCCGAAGAACCCGATCCGTGCGGTCGACGGAGTCTCGACCGATGCCGCCTTCGTGTACGCGCCGCGGAACTCCATCGGTTCCTGAAAGAACCGCTTGTAGGGGTCGCGGAAATCGCGATAGGGAATCACACTGTCCGGCGTCCGGCCGTATGACTTCTCGACCGGCTTTGCCGCTTCGGGCTCCTGCCCGGCAGCCGCCGATACGCATCCCAGTGCGATGGCGCCGGCCCACGTCAGAATGATTCGTCCGAGCATCTGGTTCATCACTGCCCCCAAGCTCCTGCTCAGGTAGGGCGGGTTCACCCGCCGCCGTTGCGTCTACGCGGTACGGTCCTTCGGAATCATCGCGATGGCTTCGATCTCGACCATCAGGTCCGAACGGCAGATTCGCGCTTCGATGCACGTGCTCGCCGGAATGGGGTCGAGGCCTTCCTCCTCAAAGAACGTATTGCGTACTTCGTTGAAATCATCGTAGTTGCGGAAGTCCGCCAGATAGCAAGTCGTTCGCACGATGTCATGCCAGTCCGCCCCCTCGCTCTCGAGCAGGGCGCGGATGTTCGTGAAGGTCCGCATCGTCTGTGCCTTGACGTCCCCCGGGTGGATCGATCGGCCACTCTCGTCCACACTGGACGTTCCCGAGATGAACAGCATGACACAGTCGCTCAACTCCACACGCATTCCGCGCGAGAAGGAGACCTTCTTCTCATAGTCGTAGGCCTCGTTGAGCACCGTCTTGTTTTCGATGGGCGTTTTCTCGATTCGCGTCTTGTTCGCAACAAACATATCTTCATTTCTCCGTGTGGAACCGTTCAATGGACTTTACCTCAGTTTCGTGATTGACTCTGTTCTACCGCTATCGCTCGGGTGGGAGACTGACGCCCGCGCGCCCGCGTCAGCGGTCGTCCCCATCGAGAGCGTCCCGCGGGCAACTCCCTTCTCCGTTGCCAGCCAGATATCGTCGCCCTGGAAATCGACGCCCAGGATGTAGTTGTGTGGAAACGCGGTCTCGGTGGTGAACCGCTCGGCTGCGCCGCCCGCCGGCGTCCATGTGACCACCGTCCGCCCGCTCTTTTCGTCGCGGCGGTACGACCACCAGTTGTCGCGGTCCGACGCGTTGAGTCCGTCGTCCGTGCCGATCCAGCAATAAGTACCCTTCGCCCGGCAGACGTTGACGAAGTTGCTCAAGAGCGGCGTGTCGTGGTCCATGAAGTTGCGCCACTTTCTGCCGTCGTAGCTGCTCAACCCGAAATACGTGCCCGCCCAGATCCGTCCCGACCCGTCGTACGTCACACTGGCGATGATGTCGTGGACAAGACCGTCGTCCTTGAACAGGTCGATCTCCATCTCGCCGTCCGGGTCTCGGTAGTCGCGCCAGCGATTTCGCGCCATGTCGTATTCGAGCAGCCCGCCGCCCCACACGCCGACGTACACCTTGTCATCCGCGCCGGTCACCGAATAGCACCAGATCTCGTGCATCGGCGTGTTGGTCTGATTGAAGATGGTCCAACGATCCTTGGCGATCTCGTAGCGGCTCGTGCCCGCGGCCGTCGCCGCCCACACCGCGCCGCGATGAACGGCAACGCCGTAGACGACGTCGTTGACCAGTCCGCTGCTCAGTTGCTTGAAACTGTCTAACCTGCCGGCCGAGTACCGGCTCATTCCGCCCAGTGTCCCGATCCACACGTCGCCCGTGGCGGGATCTTCGGCGATGGACATCACTGCGGGATGAACCAGTCCGTCATCGGTCGTAAGTGTCGTCCAACGCCCGGCGCGGTAGCGCGCCAACCCCCGATCGGTACCCACCCAAACCGCGTCATCGGTGGCACAGACACTCATCACCTTGTCGCTCGGCAGCCCGTCGGCGGTGCCGAACGTGTCCCAGTGGTTGTAGTGCGGCGGCGCGGCAAATCCGTCGACGGGCACACTCGCCATCATCAAGACCGCGATCAGTATTCGCATACGAATCTCACTACTCACTGACTACTGACAACTGACTACTCACAAACTCTTCAAATACTCAACCAAGTCATTCAACTGCCGTTTCGTCCAGTCGCTCGAAAACCCGTGCGTATCGTCCAGATTGTACACGGTCCACATTTCTTCCAACGTTGCGGCACGTCCGTCGTGCAGGTACGGCGCCGACTCGAAGACGTTGATCAGATGCGCCGTATCGAACTTCGACTTCGTGTCGGTCGGCGCCTTCGATCCGATATCGAATGTGCGGCCGTCGGTGAACTTGCGTCCCGAATGGCAGAAGTTGCAGCGATCGCGATCCGCCAGCGGACGTCCGTCGTTGGTCGTGGTCCGCTCGAACAACGCCTTGCCGCGTTTTTGGGCGGCGGTCAGTTTGCCGTCCGTCGCGCGGTTCGGATTGGCGACCGGTCTGATCGAATGGATGTAGGTCACCAGATCGACGACCTCCATCGAGTTCAGCCAACCGGTCCGCATGATCCACTTGGCCGTTCGCGTCCCGCACTGCGTGGAAATGTCCGGATTGGTCCCGGCCCACTTGAACGGGCCCGTATCGACCACGTCCCGCATGTTGCGATTGTCCAAGATGTTCTGCCCGATGCCGTCGGGCTCCAGATCGTAGCGCAGTCCGTCGAATCCGTTGTCCGGATGACAACTGGCGCAGCAGAACTGCCCTTGATACGTCCGGCCCGCGCTGTGGAAGAATCGCTCGCCGCGCGCGAGCCGGTCAAGTGCAGGCCGCTCGCCCAGTTCTATCGTGTTGACGATTCGATCGGTGGACGTGTCGATCACCGAGATCGAGTCGTCCAGTGTGTTGGCCACGTACAGCCGATCGCCGTCGGGGCTTGTCGCCAGTGCCGTCGGGTGCGCCCCGACCGCGATGCGCGCCGACACATAACGACGCGCCATGCCGAGATGATCGGCGTATCGCGTGTTCGGATCATCCAGCGCCTCGCTCATCACGCGTTTCGCCGCCGCCAGGTCGACCGCGATGACGGTGTCCGCGCCGGCGCAGGTGAGATAGAACTTGCGGTCGTCGGGTGTCACGACCACCGCGTACGGGTCGGAGTAGGCGCGGTTCGGCAGGTCCACGAGCAACTGAACCGGCGGCGTTTCGGAATCCGTCGAGACCATCGCGAACCCGTTGGTCACCACCCATCCGCGGGCGACCTGCAACATCGGCACGAGGTTCTTGGGTCGACTGATCGCCTCGATGGCCAACGCGCCGTCGCCGGTAAACGCGACACCGCGACCGACGTTGGCATTCTCCAGAACGATCCGCCGCAGCACGCGCGCCCGTTCGTCGTCGATCACCGTAATCTCGTTGCGACACGGCTCCCCCGCGGGCACCGCGTTGGACAGCAGATTCGTGACGTAGACACGCTTTTTCTGCGCACACAGGCGAACCATCTCCGGACCGTTGCCCGCCGCGAGCCGTTTGATCTCCGTTCCCGCGGCAACATCGAGCACGGCCACCTGATCGAGGGAGTGAACGCCAACGTACAGTCGCCGCCCGTCGGCCGACACCGCCACGCCGGTCGGATCGCCGCGCAGCGGAAACCGCCGCAGTGCTTCCAATGACGCCGCGTCCAGCTCGACGACTTCCTGCCCGCTGCGGCAGGTTACGTACAGCCGCCGACCATCGGGATGCGCACTCAGCGCGAACGGACCCTCGCCGACCGGGACCTCGGTCTGGATGATCCCCGAGCGCGGGTCCAGCCGGACGATCGAGCCGCTCTTCTTGCAGAGGGCGAGCAACCCGCCGTTTCGTTCGACGTGCAGGAAGCCCGGACCCCGAGGTCGCCTTTCGATAGAAATGCCATGTTGTGGCGCTTCGTAATCGCGCGTTTCGGGCGATCCTCCCCACGCCGGAGCCGCAATCGCCGCGATCACGACCGCCAGACCGGCATGTGTCACACGATCGAGCATCATCGCGCGCTCCCCGCCTGCCTGGGGCGCTGTTGCACGGTGATGACCCGATCGATGCCGACGTCTTTGACGGTCTGGCGTGAACCGTCAGGCCAGAGCACTTCGAGCGTGTCGACTTTGTCGTGGATGCCGAGACCGAAGTGCATGCGCGGACCGTGCTGCGAGAGGTACCCGCCGCCCGTCCGGCGTTGGCGCACTTGCGACTGGGCGCCGCACTTCAATCGGACGACCGCGCCGATGGCGTCACGATTCGCGCCTCGACCGACTAGCTCGACGCCGAGCCAGTGGCGCCCGCCGCGCGGCGTGTCGTTGCGCAGGAGTGCCGGGCGGTCGTTCAGGTGTGTGATCAGAACATCCACGTCGCCGTCGTTGTCGAAATCGGCGCCGGCCGCCCCGCGGGCGATGCGTTTCTGCCGCATCCACTTGCCCGCCGACTCGGAGACATCGGCGAATCGCCCAGCGCCGTCACCGGCGAACAGAACATCCGCGTGCGGTTCGAGGTGGTGAACGTCACCGTTGGCAACGTAGAGGTCGAGTCGGCCGTCGAGATCGAAGTCGCTGAACACGCCGCTCCAGCCGACATACTGCCCCATGGCGGCCGCGACGCCGGATCGCGCGGCCTGATCCTCGAACATTCCATTGCCCAGATTGCGGTACACGCAGCAGAAGGTCATGTCGGGAACGAAGAGATCGAAGCGCCCGTCGCCGTCGTAGTCGCCGACCTCTACGCCCATGGCAGCCGTCGCCTCACCGTTTTCGCCGAAGGCAACACCCGCGAACAGCGCCACGTTCTCGAACGTCCCATCGCCCTTGTTGCGCAGCAGGAAGTTCTCCATGGCGTCGTTGGAAACGAAGACATCGGTGAGTTGATCGCCGTCGTAATCGAACGCGGTCACTCCCATGGCGCGTCCTCTGGGTTCAATCTCGATGCCGGAAGTACTGGTGACGTCGGTGAACGTGCCGTCGGGGTTGCCGCGGTACAGTCTGTCCTGCTGGCCGGTGTACGCGAGCGGACCCGGAAAACCGTCCGGCGCGTAAAAGAGCTTGTAGTCCGGATCGTAAACCACGTAGTTGCCGACGTAGAGGTCGAGGCGGTCGTCGCGGTTGTAGTCGAAGAAGGTCGCGCCGACGCTGAACGCCGGGTCGGCTACGCCGCTCTTGGACGCCACGTCCGTGAAGGTGCCGTCTCCGTTATTCCGGTAGAGGCTGTTCGGCCCGTAGGCGGTGAGGTAGACGTCGGGGTGTCCATCGCCGTCGTAGTCGGCAACCGTAATGCCCATGCCGTAGGTGGGGCGGGCCAGTCCGGCGCGTTCGGTGACGTCCTCGAACGACCCGTCGCCCCGATTGCGGTAGAGCTTGCCGGTGGCGGCGGCGTTCTTCTTGCGATCGTCTTCGTCGAGATCGGGGTCGGAGAGCCCTTGCTGCCATCGGCCGTTGACCAGATAGATGTCCATCCAGCCGTCGCCGTCGTAATCGAGGAACCCGCAGCCGGCGCCGGCGGACTCGACGATGTTGGTCATGTCGTTGTCGCCGATGGTCTCGACGAAGTCGATTCCCGACTCGACGGCTAACTCGGTAAACCGAATCGCCCGGTTCTCTTGGTCATTCGCTGCTGCGGACGTCGCCGCCAGCAGCGCGCAGAGGACGACCGGGCATCGCGATCGGAGTTGTCGGCTACTGATCATCGGATTGTCCATTCACTCTTGCCATCGCTCCTGCGGGAGGGATCTTGTACGGCCACGGCCCGGGTGCCGCACTGTCGTCGTAGTGGGCGCCGAGATCGATCCACTTGCGGATGAGTTCGAGTTGCGCCTCGGGAAGCATCGGTCCCGGGTGCGCCGAGAGCATCGGCCGCTCGAACGGCGCGGGTTTGTACTGCCGCGTCAGCGCCCGCCCGTACAGCATCCAGATCATCGGGCTCGCCTTCGCGTTGCCGGGATGCACGCGACGACCACCGACCGAGAATGGTTTCTTGTCCTGTCGTTTCAGGAGGTTGGCGTACGCCGGGCCGAAGCGGTCGGAGAGCACGGAGTCCTTGTCGCCGTTGAGTTGATCCGCGGTCAGGTTCATGCCGGCGGTCGGCGTCGGTGGCATGTGGCAACCGGAAACGGCGCAGGTACGCTGAAGAATGGGCTGGATATCGCTGACGAATGACACGGTGTGCCACTGTGCCGCGTCGGTCAGATCGGTCGGCGCCCGCCGCGTGGCCAAGGGCGTCGCATTGTGCGGGCTGAGTTCGCGGTTCTCGTGGCAGCCGATGCAGGCGCGGCGTTCGTTGGGGCGGACCCAGAACCAGGCGCGCTCGTTCATGATCGCGAACCCGTCCCGGTCAAGCAATTGGATGCGGAGCGGCTTGTCGGCCGGCACCTTCAGATAAGCTGAACCGTCCTCCGCCAGCGGAACCTCTCCGAGGATGCGGCTGGGGATGTGACCGGTGGCCGAGTTGGGGCGGACCATCGGCTCGTCTTCGCGACCCTCTGTCGTCAAGAACGTCGGTTCACTGCCGCGCTCGTGTCGCGTGGGGAGACCCTCGATGAGGCGAACGGCCTTTATCGAACCGGGGGCAATTGCGGTTCGCCCGGACTGTGCCGTGCGATCGCTGTCGTAGCAGTTCAGGATTGCTACGAATCCGTACTCCGTGTCGGGGACGACCGTACTGATTCGCTGTTGCGGAAGCGCTGTCGCGCCGCCGACGGCGGGGCAGAGTTCGTCAAACGCGGGATCGTCGAAGAGCAACGTCAGGCGGTCATCGCGAAGGACGTAGAGCCCGAACGTGGTCCGCGGTTCCTTGGTGGGGCGTGCCGATACGAGCAGGGCGCCGTCCGGGAACGGCGACACCCCGGCGACCTCGTAGGCGTCGCCCGGAATGAGTACCTCGTAGTCGGCGAGTGCATCGTTCAGCGAGGTCGCCATGAGTGCGCCTGCGCCGAAGCGTCTGTGGCCGTCGGACTGAACGAAGGCAATGCGGTCGTTTCCGATGGGCGTGGCGGATCGCTTGAGCCAGGGCTTGCGGTGATTGCCCGTCAGCGGGAACACGCCCGTCCCATCCCAGTTTATGAGCATGATCGCCACGGTCCCGGTCGGCCAGTGGTGGTTGCCCACGTGCTGCCACGAGGAATAGGCGATGCGTCCGTCGGGGAGAATCGCGGGGTCGAAATCGCTGCTGGGATTGAACGTCAGCCGCGTGAATTCTTCGTCCGTGGGGTCGAACACGTAGAGCGAAAAGGCATGCATTCCGCCGTGCTCTTCGTATTCGCCGGACATGATCGAGGCGACCAGCAACCTCCCGTTGGGCAGGTAGACTGGGCTGACGCAGTCGGCGCCGGCGCTTGTAATCACATGCGGCGCTTCGTCGGTGCTCGCAAACTCCCAGATTTGCATTCGGTCCCGAGGCGTTTGCCGGCCTGCGAACGCGAGGCGTCCCCCGTCGAAATGGAATACCGGGTCGGTGGCGCAGGTGAAGTCCGCGGACAGGACGCGGAGGGTGCCGGCGACGTCCCGGGAGTCCGCGTGGACGACGCGCATGCCGGGGACGTACCGATCCGCGAGAATGGTGTTGCCCAAATCGGATCCTGTGGACCCGGGTGCCGTGACAGGAGCCTGAACGAACGCGATGGGCGATGCGGTCCGATCACCGGCGCCGGCGGCGGTAGCGGCCATCGCGATGATCGCGAGCGCGGCCGCGTTGGACCGGATCCGACAGTGAGGATGACGTAAGCTGCGTTCCACCACTCTACCTATTCCCTCAGGGCAGGGTTTGACCACGATTGACGGACAACGGGATGACCTGTTCGTGTGACTTCAACCGCCCGTACGGACCCCTGTTGACAAGAACCGGTTGCTTCATCTTCGCCTCCGCGCAGCCGCGCCCAGATCTCATCCGGGGCATCGCCGCTCAACCCGAACAACTTCACTATTAAGTTACCTAAATGCCATCTCCGGGTCAATGGTCCGCCGGCGAACGTGCTGTCCGAGTAGAGAGTCTCCGGCGTGGGTATTGGGACGACATCGCCGTCTGACGGTCGTGATCGGCGTGGGGTGCAGGCGTCGTACACTTGTGGCCTGGGCACGCCGGTCGCCGCGGGCCGGCACCCCGCCGTGCGACCGAACAGGAAAGGCCCAAGCGTCCGGAGAAACGGGCTTTTGCGCCCATTCCGATCGCACGTGTGCCTCAATGCGCGCCTCGCGGCTTAATATCGGCACCGTTGACCTTGACAGGGTATTTGGGGACCCTAAGAATTGGGTTGGTGCGTGGGCTGCGGGACGGTCGGAGCAGAAGCCTCCAAGGTCGCTTTTCCGTGCATCTATTCTGAGGCTCGACGCGTCCGCGAAGTCGGGGGTCCGGCGATCGCGCGGTGCGGGTGCGCTCACACAACGTAGAGGTATCTGAAATGGCAACGATGCGTAGCGTCCACGGGGTCTCTCGGTCGATGATGGCCTTTGCGATGGTGGCGGCCCTGGTATTGCCGTCGGTCGCCAGGGGCGAAGACCTCAAGTTCCACTCCGGTGGCAGAGCGCACACGCTGGTCGAATCCGCGACGGAGATGTACGTCCGGACCGCACCCGACGACGCCACCGCCACCCGCGAGCGCCTCACCGCCGTACCGGGCTGTCGCGTGCGATCGATTCCGTGGGCGTTGCGTTCGACGCATCATTGTATCGTCGAGGTTGACAAAGCCGACACAGCGACGGGGGCGCGGCTGCGCGCGATCGCGGGTGTCGGCGATGTTCGGCCGGTCTATCGGTTTTCCGGCTCCGCTTCGCCGCTGCTTTCGACGGGAAATCTGGTTGTGAAACTGGATCCCACGATGACGGCGGCCGAGCGGACCGAGTTCTTCGCGCAGTTCCAGGTTTTACTGGTCAACGTGCTGGATGAACAAAACGACGTTTACACGGTTCGTCCGAACGGCGGCGGCGACGAGGTGGTTCGCGCCGCGGCGATGTACAATGACGATCGGACTCTGTTCGCGCACCCCGATTTCATCGCTCGGGCGGCGCCCAAGCAGTTGTCGCTATTCAACGACCCGTTCCTGAACCAGCAGTGGCATCTGAACAACACCGGGCAGGGCGGCGGCTTGGCCGGGGCAGACATCGACATCCAGGCGGCGTGGCGAATCACGTTCGGCGAGGACGTTCTGCTGGGCATTTTTGACGACTCGGTCGACGTCGAGCATGAGGACCTGCTTCCGAATTACATCGGGATCGGTCACGACACGTTTCTGGCGCAGGAGGGCGCGCTCGTCCCGAATCCGCGCAACATCCAGGACGTTCACGGCACGCCGGTGATGGGTCTCGCGGTCGCGGACTCGAATGATTTCGGAGTCATCGGCGTGGCGCCCGCGGCGAGCTTCACCGCGTCGCGGGGGCTCAGCGACCCGGTCTCCGACGGGCAGATCGCCAGTGCGTTCGTCTTCGCGCGTCAGAGAAGCGTCGACGTCCACATCAACAGCTGGGGCTTCGTTGACCAGTTGAACTCGCAGGCGGACGTGTTGGTCTCGGCGATCGAGGCCGCATTCGCGGAGGGGCGGGAAAAGAAGGGAATGGTGATTGTCTTTGCGGCGGGCAATGACGCGATCGAGTTGGGCCCGGACGACGATCTGTCGGCATTGCCCGAGGTCATCGGCGTCGGTGCGTCGAACGCCCTCGACGAGTTCGCCGCTTCCTACAGCAACTTCGGCGCGGATATCGATGTCCTCGCGCCCAGCGGCGACGCGTTCCTGCCGGGGATGGTAACGACGGACAATACCGACGAAGCGGGTTTCGTGAGTCCGGGATTCAACGCCGGCGGACAGACGTTTGACAGTGCCGGTAATCTGATCCCAGACATGTCGGATTCCAGCTACACGCGCCATTTCGGTGGTACGTCGGCGGCGTGCCCCGTTGCGGCCGGCGTCGCGGCGTTGGCCATCAGTGCCAATCAGAATCTGACCGCGACCCAGGTTCGGACCATTCTCGAGCAGACCGCCGGGAAGATCGACGCGGCCAGCGCGAGCTACCACCCGATCACCGAGCGCAGCCTGACCCACGCCTACGGCCGGATCAACGCGGGAGACGCGGTTCAGGCCGCCATCGACTCGCGTGACAACGGTGGTTTCACCTGGCCGAGTCGGCTCGGAAGCGTGCGTATCAGTTCGGGTAATCTGAGCTGGACGGTCGGCGACGATATTCGTGAGATCGACGACGACGAAGACCAGGACACGCCACCCGTGGAAGTCGGCGAAAAGACCTCCGGCGTGCTCGTGGTGGAGAGTCTGACCCCGTTCGGCGCATCGCACGCGTTTGTTCCGGACGATGGCTTGATCTACTCCCTGAATCAGGAGGTTGCGACCGGCATTACGGTAGTGCGCGCTGCTGGCGACTCGGGGCCGCCGGCGCTCACGGTGCCGAGTCTGTCCGGAACGCGGTACTACGCGTTGTTCCCCGTTAACGCGATCGGTCGGTACGGGTTCGGCGCGACCATCGACACGCTCGGAAACGTTGACGGCATCGGCATCGGTCCTGGTGGTGACGGCGGAGGAAGCACGGCGCCGGTATCGAGCGGTCGGCCGCGCGTGTCCATCAACGTGGGTCCGCTGTCGGGCACATCCCCACTCGAAGTCAGGTTCCAGGGAAACGCGTTGAGCGAGAACACGATTACGTCGCGTGTGTGGGATTTCGGCGACGGGCAATCCGCGGATCGTTCGACGACGATCCATCGCTACGTGGTTTCCGGTGCGGAGGAGCGGACCTTCTTCCCGACGTTCACGGTGACCGACGAATTCGACAACGTCGGCGTGCGCACGGTTGCGGTGCATGTGACGGGCGAAACGAGCACCGATGTTGGGACCGTCGGTGATGTCCGTATCGTCATCGGCTTGCCGGGTTCGGTGAACGCCGACGTGGACGAAGGGGACTCGCCGTTTGCGGTCGAGTTGAACGTTGCGGGCTCGGCGGCCGGCAGCATCGAGCGTGTTACCTGGGATCTGGGCGACGGTGGGGCCGCCGAGACGATCTCGGTGCCGCACACATACGTCAACTTCTCCGGCGTGGCGCGGACGTTGCCAATATCCGTGGAGGTCGTCTCGACGACTTCATCCGGACAGACCGTGTCGCAGATCGCCACGCGGTTCATCACCATCCAGCCGGACCCAAACCCGCCCGCGACGGACGACGGGAGTACCGCTGGAAGCGATGACACCGGCGGCGACGGCGCGGCGGACGGCGGCGGTGCCGGATTGCCGGTTACCGTTCCTCCGACGTGCGGGGCGGGTGTACCGGTCGCCTTCGTGAGCTTTCTGTTTCTGGCATTCGTACGGCGGCGGTTGCACTGACGGGCAGTGGCGGGGGTCTCACCATCCCGGCCTGACTCGGCGCCGGGGTCCGTGACACTTTAGGCGGGTGCCACTGGCAGCTTGCCTGCCAGTGTGTAGGCCCCATGCGCCCGCCTATGTGACCACACGGGCGGACAAGCCGCCCGTGGCACCCGGAATCGAATGCCGCCGAAAGTGTCACACACCCCTCGGCGCCCACGTGGCGACGAAACACTGTCGCGGTGTGCGCCGATCTGGTAATCTGCGCCCGCTCATGTTTCGCGGCGTCCTGTTTGGGTTGAGGCTCCGCGGCTTGCGCGCCGAGAGCCACGATCGTGCTCGCGTCTTCGCTATTCGATCTTTATCGTTGGGTTCTGACCATCGTTGTCGGCACGTACGCGACGATGCGGGTGATCTCGTTCGTCTGGTACCTGAGCGTGGCGACCGGCGGACCCGGACGCGGCGAGGTACTGCTTCGCCGGTATGTTGTGGCGCTGCTGATGCGCAGTCGCTTTCGGCGGTTTGGATTCGAGTTCGTGCAGGTAGGCGTCTTGGCGGTGTTGTTGGCGTATGTCGTCTCTCTACACGGTAGGTGAGCGGGCAGGAAGGGCCAATGGAACGTAACGGAACACCAAGTTCACCGTCGCTTTCGGGACTGCCGGTGGACGAACTCGTGCGCTACGCGTCTACGCTGGGGCTGAGCCTTTCGGCGGATGTGGCGCACGCCGATGCGCTCGCCAAGATTCGTCGTCGGCAGGAGTCGCTCGTGGGCATGGACCGCGAAGCGATGCTCGACGTCGCCCGATGGCTGCGGGTCCCCGTTCGACGCTCGGCCGGAAAGGAGCAGCTCGTGCAGCTGATTTCACAGTATCGTCCCGCACGCTATGATGGATTGTCGGATCGCGGGCTTCGTGTTCTGGCGGAGTTGTCCGGCGTGCTGCCGGCGGAGGCCGAGACGCGGGCGGCGCTGGAGGGACGTCTCCGCAAGGCGGGCGGATGGGCGGCGCGGTTGCGGCGCGTTCGCCGAACGGCCGTGGGTTCGCTGGTTGCGAAGTTGGTTTCGTCGTCTCCAGTCGGTGACGCGCGGGACTACAAGTACCTTCCGGAGGACGAGGCGACCTCAATCAAGTCGGACATCGAACAGACGGGTCTCGTGGGCGGTGTGGCGCGGCGTCTCAAGGGCGTGGCCGATGACTACGTGCGTGAGAAACTTGATGAAATCGAGCAGCGCATCGATACGAAACTCGATGAAATCGACCGTCGTCTGAGCGAATGGCGCGATCGCGAGGTAACACATCGACTGGTCATTCTCAAGCTCACCCTGGTTTTTTCGATTCTTGTGGCGTTGCTGAGCCTCCTGTATGATCACCTGAGAACCTAGTCGCGCGAGGCGATACCGTGCCGTTTTCGGATTGCGACGTCGCGGCGCCGGAACGAAGAGATGTACGAGAAGTTTAGCCAACGCGTTGCCACGGTCGTGAAGGATGCGCGTGAGCTCGCAGACGAAGCGGACCAGGAGTATCTGGGCACCGAACACGTTCTGCTGGCGATCTTGCGTGAGGGCACCGGGGTCGGGTCGAAGTTGTTGACTTCGTTTGGGATTGACGAGTATCGGCTCAAGGCCGAGATCGAGCGGTTTGTTAAGAAGAGCCTCGAGGACACCTGCGTTTTCGGGGACCTGCCGGGCTCGCCGCATCTCAAGAGCACGGTAGCCAACGCCATCTCCTTGGCCCAGGAACTCGACTCCAAAGAGGTCTGCACGGAGCATCTGCTATTGGCCATGCTCAAGGAACCGGGCAGCGTGGCCGAGCGGGCGCTGGACAAGTTCGGTGTGAACTTTGAGAACGCCCGTGCAAGAGCGCGCGAGATTCTCGCGCAGCGATAAGCCGGCGTTGCGACCCACCTGAATCGATGTGCAAACCGAGCCGCGCTCGTGAGGAAGCGGTGGACTGCGATACCAGCGCCCCGGCTGAGTCCCCTCCCTCACGGTCGGGGCTCGGAAGAACACCATCCGGCTGAGACACTACACTAGATCACAATCGGCTTGCCCAGCTTCCGGCGGACCGACACGAACTGCGCCGCGTGCATCATCGTGTGCAAGCCGATGATATTGAACGCCGCGCCGACCGTCGGGGCGTAGGCTTGCATCGATTCGGGTGTGGGCTTGTCGAAGTCGGCGTCGGCGACCGCGGCCAGGGCAGCCACCGTTCCCTTGCGCTGCTCCGCCAACGCGTCCATGTACTGCGCCTTGGCAAAGAACTTCGCCGCGTCGTCGGAAGTTGCGGTTTCCTTGGTGTGCATCTCCGCGAACCCGTCGGGGAGGGCGGGCATCTGAAATCCCGCATCCGAGAGCATCTGGTGTTCCGACGAGATCAAGTGGCCCATCTGCCATGCAATGTGGTTCGTGCCTTCAACCGAACGCACCATCAGGTCGGCATCGGTCATGTCGCCGATGTAGGCATTCAAAATCTCGTTCCCCATGTCAATTGTGTTCTTGATTACGTCCTTCGATGTCATCTGAGTTCCTCCTATGGGCAGTACACTTGACGTTGGTAGTGACTCGGCTGGCCCGCCGATCCCCGAAGGACATTCTCGCGGCCTTCGTGTTTTGTGCAAGCGCGAAAGCCGAGCGATGCGCCGACTGGTGCAGGAAAACGCCGTCTTTTCTGAGGCTCAACACTAGAACGGCGGCCTGCCTTCAGTGAGACACAGATCGACAAGTTCGTCGAGTATCGCCGTTCCGGCGCACATGACCTTGTCCGCACCACCCCAGTAGATCTTCACGGTGCCGTCGGGCTCAGGGACCGCCGCGCAGGTGAACACGACATTGTGTACGTAGCCGGTGATCTCCCACGGGTCCTCGGGCTGCAGGATCCAGCGATCGCAGACGCCGAGGATGCGTGTGGGATTGTCGAGATCGTGCAGCGCGACGCCCAGGCGATACACCGAACCGTCCATGGTCGGAAACACCCCGTGATAGATATGAAGCCAGCCGCGCTCGGTCCGAATCGGCGGAGCGCCGGGACCGATCTTCATCTCGTCCCAGTGGTATTGCACCGGCTTCATCACCACCTGCGATTTGCCCCAGTGGATGAGATCCGGCGAGTAGCTGATCCAGATCGCCCACGGCGATATCTCGCTGTGGGGTCGATCGAGGCGCACGTACGCTCCGTTGATTTTCTCGGGGAAAATGACGACGTTGCGCATGTCCGCCTGCGTGATGAGTGCTACCCGTTCCACCGAATCGAAATCGCGCGTCTTGGCCAACCCGATGCGTACGCCGTGTCGGGAGTATGCGCTGTAGGTGATGAGGTACTCGCCGTCCAGGAACGTGATTCGAGGATCCTCAACACCGAACGCCTCGTACTCACCGAAGATGCCCTCGGGCGCTGGAACGATGAACGGCTCCGGGCGGGCGGTGAATTTGAAGCCGTCGTCGCTGTCGGCCAAGCCCAGAATGCAGCGGCCGTTGTCCCGATGCGACCGAAACAGCATCACGTACTTGCCGTCATGCTTGACCACCGCGGCGTTGTGGACGGTTTCGACACGGTACGGTATGTCCGCCGCCGTCAGTATGGGGTTTCTCTCATGCCTCCGGACGATCGGCGAGTTGTCGGCCATCATAGTCTCCCGTGGGCGAGTGCTTCAGCTTCATCGCACGATTTCGATTCCGGAACCGATCATATCGGCAACCGGAAGGCGTGAGAACCGATCATGTCCGTTCGGTCTATTTCGCTGTGCTTGCGAATTATTCCATCCGTGGTGGTCGCGAGGGTAGGCGACACGAGTGGCGAGCATCGAGGCGACTCCGAGACCAAGGATTCGCCGCGACACTCGCCAGAACTGCGTATCTGAGCGATCGGACGCGCGAAGACGCCGCTCGATCGCATATGCTGAACGCGGATCAGGCGTCGAAGCAGCGGGTTATCTCAGGCGGCCCGCGTGTACCTGTGATGCAGTCCGCCAACCTGAGGAATCGCAATCACCTTTCCTTCGGATGGGTGCTCGACGCGACGTGGCATTGGAGCGTTGCGCTCCAGCGAAAGATGCGTCCTGGCTTCGTGATAATACGCAAAGTAGCTCGCGAGAACGAGTCGCAGGTGCGTTTCGTTGAGCACGATCACATGATTCAAGCAAACTCGACGAATCGAGCCGATTCGTCATACGGAAACGCCTCGACAATCTGCTGGCCTGTCCATTGCGCAGTTGGATGGGCCGTGACGTTGAAGTGGACAACACGCCGCCGATCATGCCGAAGGACAACGAGGCAGTACGGCAATCGAAATCGTACGGTCGGCACGACGAAGAAATCGATGGCTGCGATATCGCGAGCGTGGTTCTCGATAAACGTGCGCCAGGTCTGGGAGGGCGGTGTGCGATGCCGGCGCATGTACTTCACCACCGTCGACTGATCCACCGTGTGACCGAGCAGCGCCAACTCGGATTGAATCCGAGGCGATCCCCACGTGGCGCTCTCCGGAGACATGCGCCGGATCTGGCTACGGATCTCTGCGTCGATCCTTGGACGCCCGGGCTTACCGCGCGACTTCCAACGCCAGTAGAGCCTGAAGCTGTCGCGGTGCCAGCGAAGGACGGTGGCTGGCTTGACGATCGTCGGGCACGAACGCCAGTTCGCCCAGAACCGGGACAGCCAAACCCAGAGAATCCCATCACGCTGCCGAAGTCGTGGGCGTTTCACCGACCGCTGCAGAATCCCGAGTTGATGACGCAGCGCGAGGATCTCGGATGCGATGGTGGAGCGGTGTGCGATGAACGCCCAGAGGATCAAGAAGATCGTACGAACGATGCCCATTTCGCCTCCTCAATTCGGGTTTTGTCAGGGCAAATCGTAGCGGATTCGATTCCCCCCGCCTCGGATCTCAGTCCGGGAGCCTCGCTGCACCTGGCCCGGGTTGCACCGGCCCGGTGTTGGAGCTGAGGCGCATAGATTCGCGAGGGGGTGTAATGTCGCACTGGCGTCCTGAATCAAGGTCAACGAACGAGGTTCGAGGCGGGCTTGAAGGTTGCTCTGAGTGGAGGACCTTGCGACGGACTTGGTACGCTATGTGGCGAGACACGGGGGCGGGCAGGCTGGAGTTTTGCGCCAAAGTGTTCCGCTGTGCGCCAAAGTCCGTTCCGCCTCAGGAATTACGTTCTTGCGTTTGTGGGGTGAAAGTGCGTTTTTGCCGTGGGAGGTGGGGTTTTGGTGGCGCGACATAGCTTTGTTTTGTGCATCGTGGTTCTGCGTTGGGCGCGCAGTGTCTCCGCATGGTAATAACGTCAGGTCTGATCTGTTTTGGCGCGGATTTGTGCGGATCAGGCGTGTACCGGGTCGGAAAGGGCGGTCCGGGTCAGTGGGGGCAAACGAGGCGTTCTTGTCTGCGTAGTTGCCGAGCCGGTCGAAGGCGCAGCGGCGGGTCTGCGACAGTTGTGACTTTCACCTCTGTCACGGGGCCACACGGGGTTGGGAACTGCCTGTCAATTGAGCAGAATCCGCAATAAGGGATTTGTGGGTGGCGTCTCGCACGTCGTATAATCGCGTTGTAGGCTTCCGGCGGAATGACGGCGCGGGGCGCGTGTCTACTCGATACCTCACCTCTGCGTCTTCGGCGGATCGTGGTCGCACGTCGGGAGTGGTCAGTCCGTGGACTCTGTGGTTTGGGTCGCGGGCGGATTGTGTTCGATCAGTGACTTTCGAAGGAGGCGATCATGTCGGCGTTCGGACGAGAGAACCTGAGTATTCTGTCTTGCACATCGGCGATTCTCGTGTGTTTCGGAGGCACGTTTTCGCCTTGGCGATCCGAAGCCCGAGGGGGCGTCATCTACGTCAACGGCGGGGCGGGTGGTAACAACGACGGTAGCAGTTGGTCGGACGCGTTCGTGGATCTCCAGGATGCGTTTGCGGGTTCGGCGGCCGGCGATGACATTTGGGTTGCGGGCGGTACCTATGCGGCGGATCGCGGTACGGGCGATGTGTTGATGTCGTTCGAGATTCCCGGAGGGGTATCGCTCTACGGTTCGTTTGTGGGCAACGAAGCGTCGCTCGAAGAGCGAAACCTGGGCCCGTTGACGACGGTTCTCAGCGGGAATCTGGTCGGCGGCAACACACGTCACGTGACGAAGGTCATCGATACGTCGCAGCCGGTGTTGGTGAGCGGGTTTGTCATCTCCGACGGCGTGTCGGTGTTCGGCGGGGGCGGGATGCGTGTTGTCAATTCGACCGTCCGGCTGGAGGACGTGGAGCTCCGAGGGAATCGTTCTTTTTCGCTAGACGACGGGGGCGGCGGCGCGCTGTTCTGCGGTACGGGCGCGACAGTAACCGTCCTGCGATGCTTGTTCGATGATAACTGGATTCTTCCCGGGGCGCCGTTCACGTGTGAGCCTCTCCCCGACTGTTTTCAAGTCGACGGCGGACCTGCGGGCGCGGTGCGGGTCATGGCGGATGCGCACGTTCGGTTTGACGGGTGCGCGTTTACGAACAACCGAGCGGGCGATGGTAGCGTGGGTCTTGGCTGGCCGGCCGACGGTGGGGACGGAGGCGCGATATTCTCGTCGTCAGAAGATCTGGTTATTGCGAATTCAAAGTTTGACAACAATCGGGCGGGCGACGGGGCCGCGGGGCTGAAGGGCTCCGGCGACGGCGGCAGCGGCGGGGCGATACGTTCGACGTCGGACATGGTGATCATCGAGAAGTCAGTGTTTATCGACAACCGCGCGGGCAACGGCGGTGGCCACGATGAATTCGGAGTGCCCGGATGTGGCGGGTTTGGCGGAGCCGTCCACGCGTCTGTGGCGTCTATTCATCGTAGTGAGTTCCTCGAAAATCGCGCGGGGGCGCTTTGCTGCCTTGGTGGTTGTGATCCCGGCTCTGGCGGTGCTATCTGGGCTCAGAGTTTGACGGCCATCAACTGCGTTCTTGCGCTCAACGAAGTTGGGTCCGGGCCTGGGTCCGCGAGCGGGGGGGCATTGGGGGCAAAAAGGGGAGTCCTGCGGAATTGCACGTTCGTCGCCAACGGTTTCTTCGCGAGTTCCGGCAGTGCGGTGAATCAGATATTCTGGCCACAATCTGGGGAGGAACTTGTCCTGGAGAACTGCGTCTTTGCGGGGAACGAAACACCAGGGGTGGTTACCGGCGCCGTGGTACCTGTCATGTACAGCCTGCTTCAGGAACCAGCAGATGCAAGCGGCGAAGGGAATGTGGTTGGCGATCCCATGTTCGTCGATTCGGCCGGGGGAGATTATCGCGTGCTCACGGGTTCGCCGGCGATCGACGCGGGCGATCCGAGTTTCAGCGCGGAAGGGTCCGCGGTCGACCTCGCGGGCAATCCGCGGGTTCTCTGCTCTCGCGTGGACATGGGCGCGTATGAATACGCCGGATTCGGGCAGATCAACGGTGATGAGACGGTGGACGTCTTCGACTTCGACGCGTTCAGTGTGTGTCAGAGCGGCCCGGGGGAACCGCCGTCTTCGGAAGTCTGTGACGTGTTCGACACCGACTGTGACGGCGACGTTGACTTCTCGGACTTCGGGACGTTCCAGTTGCTGTTCGGGCGAGCGTATCCGTAGGCATCGGCGTCGAAGGAGGTGCGCGTTGCGGGCGCGTGCCGGTCTGGCACTGCGCTTCGAGGCCGCTCCTTTACAGTCGCGGTTCTGAAGGGAGGATTTGGAGAACGAGCTGTTGTTCCTTGACGACGCCGATGACGTGTTCCTCGTTGCGCCCGCGCCGGCATCCGGCGGGGTCGATGGCGCCCGTATCGGCCAACCCGTGATGGCGGATGACGTCATTGCTGACAGGCTTACTGGCTTCATCCTTGACAGGCATCCCCAGCCTCCGCCATACTGATCTTAGATAGGTTCCGATGGTCCGGTGCGGGTTTGGCGTGACGACCTCTGCGGTGAGTTGCCAAACACATCCAGAATCGGGATTCACTTCAATCCCCGCGCGCCGGCTCCTGGGCGTCGCAGGAGAGAATCAACAGTTTGTGCTCCGCGTGGCCGAGGGTGGCGGCGTGGGCATCAAGAAGGAGCGAGGCATGAAGCCTGTAAAAGCGCTGTGTCTTTGTACTTGCGCTGTGGGAGTGGCCGCCACTGCAGCATCGGCCCAAGGGCCGGTGTTGTTCATGGCTCCCGACGGGGCCTCGTCGATTACTTCCATTCTGATGTGCGATCCGGCTGCTCCGACCAACGGTCCGAGCATCATCGCCGACTGCGTCACCACGCCCGGTGCGACCGTCGACTTGGGTTGCACGAACGTGTCTTGCGACGCGCTTGTGGGTTGCGTGTACACCGCGAAACCTGCGACGGCGTTCTGCGATGACGGCGATGTATGTACACTGACGGACATGTGTTCCGGCGGTCCGCTTGACGGCGATCTCCCGGGGGGCGGTGGTGCCAGTTGCGTGGGCAGCAACGTCAACCGCTGCGACGACTTCAAGAATTGCACCCTTGACAGCTGCCTCCACGCCAACGGCGGCGACGGCTGTGACAACGTCGACATCCCCGGGCTGCCTTGTACGCCGGGTCCTGCGGGCGACGCCTTCTGCCAGAGCGGCGGCGGCGCGACGGCCGAGTGTGACCCCGACACGGGGACGTGCGTGTGTCTAAACAACGGTGAGGTGTATTGCTGGGCCGCCGAGGACTGTTGCGACGTCCTACCACAGGACGGCGTGCGTGACGACGTCTGCACTTGGTGCTACTGCGGGTTCGAGGGGAACTGTTCCCTCCACCCGACTGTCTTCGCCTCCGACATGGGAGGGGCATTCGGAACCTGTAAGACGGACGGCTTCTGCGATGTTCACGACCGCAACCATGCGTTGAGTTGTTTCAGTGGAACGAACCTGTGCGAGAGCATTAACATCGACGCAGGAGGTGCCTTTGGCGCCTGTCCGCCCGATGGCTTCTGCAACATACACGACGCGAATCACGCGTTGACTTGTTTCTCGGGGACGAATGCGTGCTCCTGCGGGCCTGCGCCGGAGCTGTCCGCAGAACCGATCGTTGTGGGGCGCGCGGCGCTGCGCGTGGCGACCGATGCGCGGTCCGTGGCTGCGGGTGGTCTCGTGACCGTGCGCGTCATGTTGGATGCTGAAGCTGTCGGTCGATCGAGGCGGGTGGAACCCGCGCTACAGAGCTACCAGTTGCATCTGGACGTGAGCGGGGGGCGGCGGGGGCGTCTCGATTTGGTCGACATCGCCATCGAGGAACGCGACGACTTCGTCTTCGAGGGTTCGGCCGGTGTGTTCGACGCGTACAACGTGGGCAACGGTCAGATGCTGGCCGGACTCGATGCGGGTAGTGTCACTGCCGCGGCACACACGTATCTTGCGACGTTCACATACCGGGTGTCACCCGACGCGGTTGGTGTGTTCGTGGTCGATGTTCTGCATGACGAGTCCGCGGGTGATCAGACGTTCCTCATCGCGCCATTCGCGGAGAAGATCGCAGTTTCCGAAACGAAGCCGGCGGTCATTACTGTGATCCGCAGTCCGAGCGCCTCGCTCCGGTAGTGCGGGCACTGCGTGCGCGGGGATGGGCCGGTCCTTTACAGTCGCGGTTCGGGCAAGCGTATCCGTAGGCGTTGCGGTCGGGGAAGGTGCGCATCTCGGGCGCACGGGTGCATCCCAAACGAGATGGCGTTCGGTGCGACCGGAGGCGCGCTCTCGGTTCACTTCGCGGTCGCGTACACCACCGGTTTCTTTCTTCCTCTCACGGTGCGCGCCGCGGGCGCCGAACGACGCGAAGTATCCCGTTTGCGAGAATGTCGGGCGCGCCGCGCGCAAGCGGCTCGATCGGCGCGGTTTCACGCTTGCGTTGCACGGTCCAATGCCTACACTGGTAAAGTGACTTAAGCACTGATTGCGGCGTTCGGTGGCCCGTATTGCTCCGCCTTCAATGCTCTGTTCGTCTCGCACGGAACCGCCGCCGCCGGGGTGTGTCGTATGGTCGATTCCGGTACTGAAACAAGGGGATAAGCGATGCAAGGTAACGGTCATTCGGTGGGCAGGGGTGTTGTCTGTGTGTTGGTGTTGGTGATCGGCGTTGTCCCAACCTTGGGCGAGGAGGTCTGGGTCACGCGCGACGGCACGACGACGCTGACGATTTACAATGGGTTCCTCAGCGAAAGGGGCGTGACCGTCGGGGCGACGGCGGAAGAGGCTTCATCCGATGCGCCGATGTCCAAGCTCGAGTTGCGGGTAGATGGTCGAGCGGACATCACGTTCGCCATCGACGACAACGATCTGGTCGAGGTCTTCGGTGGGCGCGTCGAACTCGCCGAGGGTCTGACGATCGTCACGGAAACCGGCGAAGCGGTGGTGACGACACTCGTATTTGCCCCGCCGTCCTCGATCGCTTGGTGGACCGGGCAGGGCGACGATGAGCGTCCCGACGTCGGCTCCGGTTGTCTCCTGCTCCGTGGTGCCAAGGCGGGGTTCAACGCCTGGACGCGGGAGCTGGTGATCGCCGTCCGCGAGACGATCATCCCTGCGGCTCTGGCCGACGAACTTGCGGCCCCCGAACTCGCGGACACGCGCCTCGGCTCGGCGCATCTGGTTCTCGAAGCCGAGTGGATCGACGGAGACGAACCGGAAGCGATCGTCGATCGACCGGTCGCGGGCGATCCCGAGGGACGGGCCGGTCCTGACGTCACGCTCTGTCAAGTCTACAACCTCAGGCAGTGGGGGCGCATCGGAAGTACCGTCGGGCTCGCGTCGGCCGGCACGAGTTGGAACGTGGGTGGCGCGGAATTGGACTGGTTCGCATCGCCGAATCCGGCGCACCCGTTTATCGTCTACAACATGTACCGCCTCAAAGACGATCGCTTCGAGCAGATCGGTCAGTCGTGGATCAAGCATGGGTTCTGCGCGCTGGACAATTCGCAATGCGACACTAGTTGTGCATTTCCCACGGGTTGCAGCACGCTCAACGTCGGTTGCACGGACACGTACTCCTCTTCGCGCAACGGCACGCCCGGGTGGCTCGCGCCGAGATACGAACTCGACCCCTGGAACGGCGCCTGGACCTACGCCGGCTCGCACTTCTCCGGCGGGTCGCATTCGCACACCGCGCTTGAGCACCGGATCCAGGTCAAAGATGCGGACCTCGACCCTGCGCAGAACGCGGGGGCCACGTACTACTACGACCAGATCTACATCTGCCACGACGACATTGACGCCATGAACAACTCCGGGTGGAAACCTTGCACGCCGATCGGCGCTCCCGGCGGTACGTGGAGTTTCACTCAGACCAGCTCCGGCACTCCTCCCACCATCGGTTTCGCGGTTGACGCGTGGACCGGCGCGACGACCACGATTCTTGCCGAGGTTGTCCCGCCCATTGAGTTCGTCTCGCCCGACGGGCGTTGCATACTCAAGTCGAAGGCGACGGACCTCGGCGGCGGCGTGTGGCACTACGAGTACGCGCTGTTCAACGTCGACATGGACCGCCAGGTCGATTCGTTCAGCGTTCCTATCACACCCGGCATGAATGTCTCGAACGTCGGGTTCTACGCCGTCGCGCACCACGATGAGCCCGTCAATACCGTCGATCCCGATGCCGTGCTGATCAACAATGTGCCGTGGACGGCGAGTGTTACGTCGTCTGAGGTCTCCTGGTCGACAACAAGCAACCCGCTACGGTGGGGCGTCATGTACAACTTCTGGTTCGACGCCGAAGCGTTGCCGGCCGACACCGTGACCGTCACGGCCGGGTTGTTCCGCCCGCCAGGCACGCCGGACTCGGTCAGCGGTGACGCTTGGGGCCCGTCGACGGTTGCCGGTCCCGATGGCTTTCGCCGAGGTGACTTCTTGGCGAATGGTTCGGTGGACGTTGCGGACGCTGTACAGCTTGCCAAATATGTATCTTACGGCACGCCGATCCCGTCGTGCCCAGACGCGGCGGACACGGACGACAACGGTGGCATCGATTTGGTGGATGCCGTGTACGTTATGACGTACATGTTCACTGGTGGTCCGCCGCCACCGGCCCCTGGAGCAAGTGCCTGTGGAGGGGATACTGTCGCCGATGCGCTTCCCGACTGCGCCTACGATCAGGGGCTGTGCAGCACTCCACTGCCGCAATCGCCGGCAGAGGGCGCGTACGAACTGAGCGTCGCGGCGCCCGCGCAGGTCGATGGCGCCCCGGGGGGCACCGTGCAATTCGGCGCGACGGTGCGGCTGTCGGCGACCGTGGGCGATCTTGCAGCGTTTTCGATTGGCGTGACGACCAGCGACCCGGCGAACTGCTCGATTGTCGCGGTGAGTCCCTCGACAGGACTCAACGGGATGAACGGCGGCAGCGGCCCGGACTTCTTCGGTGGCACCGTCACGCCGGGCGTTGGCGCGGTCGCTGGAGGCCTGTTCAGCTTCGACGGCAGCGAGACCATTGGCGTGGCGGACACTCCATACGATCTCGTCGAGTTGACGGTCGAGGCGTCGCTGCCGTTGACCGGGTGCGCGACATGCACGCTGCAGCTCGTTGACGATACGGTTGGCACGCCGACTGTGGACAACTTGCTGGTTACCAGCGCCGGTGCCGGTCTGACGCCGAATCTCGTTGTCGCGAATGTCGATGCGTGCGCCGACGCCACTCCCGAGTGCGCCGCGGCCGTCGACTGCGCCGACCTCGACCTGAACGGCATCACCGATGATGTGTGCGTCTGGTGGGAGTGCGTCGGCAACTCCTGCGTTTCGACGCCCAAGTCCGTACCTGCCGACTTGGGTGGTTCCTTCGGCGCGTGCCCCATCGATACGTTCTGCAACATCCATGACGTCAATCACACGCTGACCTGCTTCAGCGGAGAGAGCGCGTGCGAGAGCATCAACGCCGACGGCGGCGGGCCCTTCGGATCCTGCACTCAGGACGGGTTCTGCAACATCCACGACGCTAACCACGCGCGGACGTGTTTCTCGGGAACCAACGTCTGTTCATGCCCCTCGTCTCCGCTTCCGACCACCGCGCCCACCGTTGTGGGTGAGGCCACACTCAGTGCGGTGCCTGCCAGTCGCGTCGTACGCGCCGGAGGTGAGATCGCAGTACGTGTTCTGCTCGAGCGACCCGTGGACTTCCTCCAGAGCTATCAGTTGCACCTCGCCGCAAGCGGGGGCCGTAGCGGAGAGTTGGAACTCGTTGACGCTGCCATCGAAGCACACGACCACGCGGTGCTCGCCGCCGGGGCGGGCCGATTCGAGGCGTTCAACGTCGAGAACGGCCAGATGCTCGCGGGTCTTTACGAAGTGGGCGTCGGGGCTGCCACGGACGCGGACGGCTATCTGGCTACCTTCACCTACCGAGCTACGCCCGACGCGGTTGGTGTGTTCGTGGTCGATGTTCTGCATGACGAGTCGGCGGGTGATCAGACGTTCCTCATCGCGCCGCTCGCGGAGAAGATCGCGATTTCCGAAACGAAGCCGGCGGTTATTACCGTGATCCGCAGTCCGAGCGCCTCGCCCCGGTAGTGCGGGCACTGCGGGCGCGGGGATGGGCCGGTCCTTTACAGTCGCGGTACTGATTCGGCGAAGGGCGACGATTATCCCTTGATGACTCCGATGGGGCGCATGCGGCAGACGCGCTTGCTGATGCCGGCTCCGTCGACAACGCCGACGACGTCGTTGACGTTCTTATATGCGTCGGGCTGTTCCTCGTCGAGCCCGCGCCGACCTCTGGCGCGGGCGATGACACCACGGTCGGCCAACTCCTGTCGAATGGAGCGGCCTTTGGCGCTACGCACGGCGGCGGTGCGCGACATCACGCGGCCTGCTCCGTGGCAACTGCTTCCGAAAGTGTCAGTCATAGACCCTTGCTGCCCGACGAGGACCCAACTGGCTCGGCCCATGTCTCCGGGGATGAGGACGGGCTGGCCGATGTGACGGTACTTCGCGGGGACCTCGGCGTGACCGGGCGGGAACGCGCGGGTCGCTCCCTTGCGGTGGACGCAGAGTTGTTTCGATCGCCCGCCGACGTCGTACGGTTCCATCTTGGCGATGTTGTGGGCCACGTCGTAGATGAGGCGCATGCCCAACTGCGGCGGGCGGAGATCGAACACGCTTTCAAACGCCTGGCGCGCGAGGTGCGTCATGATCTGTCGATTGCACCACGCGAAGTTCGCGGCCGCACCCATGGCGCCCTGGTAGTGGCGCCCTTCGTTGGAGTCGACCGGGGCGCAGACCAACTGGCGATCGGGGAGTTCGATCCCGTATTTGCGCGGCACGTCGCGCAACTGCTTCAGACTGTCGTCGCAGACCTGGTAACCCAATCCGCGAGACCCGGAGTGGATCATGACGCAGACCAGTCCCTTCTCCAAACCCATGACGCGGGCGGCCGTCTGGTCGAACACTTCATCGACGACTTGTACCTCGAGGAAGTGATTGCCGGAGCCGAGTGTGCCGCACTGTTCGGCGCCGCGTTCGATGGCGCGATCGGAAACCAGGTCTGGTTGGGCGCCGGCGAGGCACCCTCCACCTTCGGTCACTTCGAGATCGCCGGCGACTCCGAAGCCCCGTTCGACGACGTATCGGGAACCGGCGGCCATCAGGTGCTTGAGTTCCTTGCGGCTGAACTTGACGCGGCCGCGCTGACCGACGCCGCAGGGAACGGTCTGAAAGAGTGTATCGATCAACACAGTGAGACGCGGTTTAGCGTCTTTTTCAGTGAGGTCACTGCGGATCAAACGGACGCCGCAGTTAATGTCGTAGCCGACGCCGCCGGGACTGATCACACCGCCTTCTTGGGGATCGGTCGCGGCAACGCCGCCGATGCAAAAGCCGTATCCGAGGTGGATGTCCGGCATGGCGAGGCTGTGGCGTACGATTCCGGGGAGTGTTGCGACATTGGCGACCTGTTCGAGCGCGTAGTCGTTGCGGATCAGGTCCATGAGCGCGTCGTCGGCGTAGACGATGCCGTCGACGCGCATGTCGCTGCGATGCGCCTTGGGGATCCGCCAGCGGTACTTGTCGATCCGTTGGATGGTGCCTTCGAAGCGTTTGTTCATGGTCAGATGTCCAGAATGAGGGTCACCTCGTATCGCCCGTGGTGTCGGGTGATTGCAAGATCGTGGTATGTGACGGCCTTTACTTCACGGTCGAAGATCGATGCTTCGGGGTCGACCTCAGTGCGGCGCGCTGTCACTTCGAGGGCGCGTCCGTCCAGTTTGGCGAACTTGAAATCGGCGAAGAGCACGCCGCGGGTCTCGAAGTTGAAGTGCAGTTCGGCGAGGAAATCATGCAGCAGCGATTCGGCATCGCCCGCTTCGAGGCGAAGTGTGTGATCGCGACCCTCTGCGGTGGTCTGCATGACGCCGATTGTGGCGTAGAGGCCGTCCGCGGCGGATGCGAAGAGCGCTTCGAGGGTGTTGCCCCAGACGTAGAGCGCGATGTCGGCGGTGTGGTCCTGAAGTTCGAATCCGGATGGTTGATCGGTCATGCTCGCACACCTCCGGTGGAGCGCTCCCCCGCGGGTCGCGGCGGAAGGGGCGGGGGAGATGGGTCACCCATCCCGGCGCGAGAGGACATTATCCGGCGAGGCGCACCACGTCCTGAAAGGTGACGAATAGAAAAGCGGCACCGATCAGGACGACGCCGATGACCTGCGTCGCCACCTGCACCTTCATGCTGACGGGCGAGCCTTTGATTTTCTCGATAATCAGGAAGACCATGAGACCCCCATCAACGATGGGCAGCGGCAGGAAGTTGATGACGGCGAGGTTCGCCGAGATGATCCCGAGGAAGAAGAGCAGCCTGATGAACCCGACTCTGGCCACGTCGCTGCCGAGCTTGACGATGCCGACGGGTCCGGACATCTGCTCAACACCCACGCTGCGCGAAACGATCATCCGCTGCATCATGGTGTAAACCTGAAGCACGAAGTAGGACGTTTTCTTGGCGCCTATCATCAACGCATCGAGGGGTCCTTCGGCTTTGAATACCTCGGTCTGAAGGTTCATGAAGACGTCGGGCGTGTAGCGAACCCGACTCAACCACGGGTCGACGGTGTCGGCGGTGATGGTGACTTCCTTCTCGTGTTCCTCTCCGTAGGGAACCTTCTGGTATCGCACCTTGACGGTGGTCGGTTTGCCGCCGGTGTCGTTCAGCGTCTGTTGCAACACCTGATACAGACCGTAGGAGTGGCTGACGGCTACGTTCACCAAACGGTCCCGCCCCTGGACCTTGACGGCCTTCTTTCCGTCGATGGAGACGATGTTGGCCAGCGTCGATTCGCCGAGCATCGTGCGCAGGCAGTGGGGGACTCGGAAATCGCAGGTCACGCTCGTGCCGTCGAGCGTTTGGTAGTCCAGCGGTACGGTTGCGCCGGCGGCGAGGCGAAACACCTCGACCATTTCCGGCCAGTTGGCAACGGGTGTGCCATTGATCGACTGAATCGTGGCGCCCGCGGGAATGCCGGCTTCGGCGGCGGGGGTGAGAACGCCGTGGAAGCGTTCCTGGACGCCGCCAATGCGCATGGTGTCGCCGGCGATACCGCTGATCGTGAAACCGACAAGGGGCGTTTCGCCTTCGTCGCGTATTTTCGGGGTGACCGTCAGCGATATGGGTCGCGACTCTCCGCGGCGCGCGACCGCGACGGGGATGTCCGTCTCGGGGTCCCAAGTGAAATGATCGTAGAGTCGCTGCCGCCACGACGCGTTCCGGGCGGGGTCCAGCGTCTTCGCGCTGTTCTTGACGCTCTCGGTGACTTGTTCGTGCGTGGGGAAGAGGTGCGGACCCCACTGGATGATGACATCGCCTTTTCGGAGCCCGGCGGTCGCGGCTCGGCCCTTCTCTGTGAGGTTGTTGACTTCGACGAGCGATGTGAGACCGAGGACGCTTCGGGTGTTGATGTCGCGGATGGGATCGCTGGGGTCGACGATCATCAGGTTGAATACTTTGACGTCGCGGCGCGTGGTCGGGCTCTCTGGGGCTGCGGGATCGTCGGGTCGCTCCACGGTCACGGTGACTGTCGAGCCGTCGTCGGTTCGCCACAACTGCTCGATACCACCGCGGGGGTCTTCGTCGAGTGGCTGGCCAGCGATTGCCACAACGGTGTCGCCGGCCTGGAGGTGTCCGGGATCGTGCGGATCGAAGCGTGCGTCGAGCGGGTAGACGACCTCGCGCGTGGTGGCGGGCATGATTCCGACTTGGAGCAGGTTCTTCTGTTCTTCGGGTTGCGGCTTGACGAACAGGTGGCGCGATTCGCCGTCGCGATCGATCAGGAAGTCGAGCGGTTGATGCGGATCGGCGAGGAGCACGGCGAAGCGGATCTCCTGGTACTCGCGTATGTCGCGACCGTTGATTTTTCGGACGGTGTCTCCGGGCTGGAGACCCGCGAGCGCCGCGGGTGATTCCGGCAGGACCTGCCCGATGGTGGTGGAGTTCGTATCAACGCCGCGCATGAACACGATGACGAACAGGAATGCGGCGAGGATGATGTTCATCACCACGCCGGCGGACACGATGACGGCGCGCTGCCCGACCGTCTTGTTGATGAAGGAACGCGGGTCGCTGTTTTCGCACAGTTCGAGTGTCTTGTCGTCGAAATCCTCCTGCCCGAGCATCTTGACGTACCCGCCGAGCGGGAGCACGTTGAACGAATACCGCGTCTCGCCCCGTGTGAATCCGACGAGTTCGCTGGAGAACCCGATGGCGAACCGCTCCACGCGGACGTTCATCCACTTCGCCGCCAGGAAGTGACCCAGCTCGTGCACGAAGATCACGGCGCTGAAGCCGATGAAGATGGCCAGGTAAGGCCACACCGACCCCCACAGGCCGGCGAGCACGGACTGGGCCAACAAATCGACGGGCGGGTTCACGAGCAGGCTACACATCGAAGTACCTCTTCGCGTGCCCACGCATCGGCACGCATCAATTCCTCAAACGACGGATCGGGCATCCAGTCGTGGCGGTTCAGGACCTCCTCGACGGTGGTGGCGATGTCCGTGAACCCGATCGCGTTTTTTCTGAACAATCCGACGGCGGACTCGTTGGCGGCATTCATGACGGCGCCGGCCGTTCCGCCGCGCTGGGCGACCTCCTGCCCTATTCGCAGCGACCTGAATCGCTCCGTGTCGGGCTGGTGGAACGTTATCTCGCGCATGGCGGCCAGATCGAGACGGGGCGACGGGCACGCCTTCCTGGCCGGGTAGGTCAGCGCGTACTGGATGGGCGTTCGCATGTCGGGCGTGCCCAACTGTGCCACCATCGAGCCGTCCAGGAACTCCACCAGCGAGTGGACGACCGATTCGGGGTGGATGATGACTTCAATCTGATCGTGTCTCAAGCCGAAGAGCCAGCGGGCCTCGACGATTTCGAGGGCTTTGTTCATCATGGTCGCCGAATCGATGGTGATCTTCGGTCCCATGTCCCATGTCGGGTGTTGTAGTGCGTCCGCCACTGTGGCGGTGGCCATCTTCTCGGCGGGCCAATTCCAGAAGGGACCGCCCGAGGCCGTCAAGACGACACGGCGCACGTCGCTCGCTCGCCCGGCGTGCATTGCCTGGAAAACGGCTGAATGCTCGCTGTCCACGGGCAGGAGTTGTGCATTGGTTCGTTCGGCGAGCGATGACAGCAGCGCGCCGGCCATTACGAGCGATTCCTTGTTGGCGATAGCTACCCGTTTTCCGAGTTCGACGGCCCGAATGGTGGGTGCGAGCGCCGCGGCGCCCACGACGCCGACGATGACGCAGTCGAATTCACAGGCGTCGAGCATGGCGACCATCGCGTCAGGCCCGGCGTGCAGGCGAACCGAGCCGCCCACTGCGCCGCGAAGCGACTCACTCGCTAGCGGGTCGGTGATCGCCACGTGCCGGGGGTGCCATTCGGCGACCTGCTGGGCCAGAATCTCCCAGCGGGTCCCTCCGGCCAGCCCGACGACCTCGAATCCGTCGCGCAGACCCGCGAGAACCTCCAGACTGTTTTGTCCGATGGAACCGGTGGAGCCCAGTATCAGCACGCGTTGTTTGGTCATGCGTAGTGGTCGGTATAAAGAAAAGCGGGTCCAAGATCGAGCCCGCGTATCCTATGATCGGACCGCGGACCTGACAAGCGCCAGGACGGTTTGCGACGGGTCCGGTCCGATCCTATAATCGTTCGAAAGGGTGGCCGCCGGACATGCCGGCCTGATCCGGCTCTTCTTGAAATGCACGAAACCCTACTTTCAACGAGGCTTTTCCAGGTCGAACGCCGGTCCTACCCGGGGGCCGACGGCACGCCTTTGGTGCGCGACATTATCGTACACCCGGGGGCGGTTGTGATACTGCCCCGCCTCGATGACGATCATATCGTCATGATTCGCAACCATCGCCACGCGGCGGGCGAACGGCTTCTCGAGCTGCCGGCTGGAACGCTCGAGCCGGGCGAACCGCCCATCGATGCGGCCGCTCGGGAACTCGAAGAGGAGACCGGATACGTCGCGGGGCGGATCGAGCCGTTTCTGGAGTTTTACACTACGCCCGGCATCTGCACCGAGCTCATGCGGGCTTTCGTCGCGACCGACCTTGTAAAAACACAACAGCGACTTGAACACGGCGAGGAGATCAGCGTAGAGACCCTGGAAGTCGATCGCGTCCGCGGCGCGGTCCACGACGGTACGATTCGGGACGGAAAGAGCATCGCCACGTTGGGGGCGTACTTCATCAGGATGGGAAGCTGAGCATGGGTTGGCAGGATCGAGACTACGCGAGTGAATACCACCCCCCCGGACGCGCGTCCGTCGTCTACGGACGAGGAATGGGTCGACCGCGCTCGGTCGTCACCACCCTGATTATCGCGAACGTCGCGGTCTACGTGCTTTGCGCGATGACCGGCGGTTCGCGCGGTGGTGTGTTCGAGAGCCCGATCTTCCAGTTCGGCGCGATGACGTCCGAGCACGTGGCGCGCGGACAGGTCTGGCGGCTGATCACCAGTGATTACCTCCACTGGAACACCATGCACATCCTGATGAACATGATCGGTCTGCACTTTCTCGGGCGGCCGCTCGAACGGATATGGGGACCTCGCAAGTTCTTCGGCGTGTACACCGTCGCCGGGATTCTGGGCAGCGTGTTTTACATGCTGCTGACCATGCTGCACGTGCTACCGCTCGGTGTGGCGGCCGGTGCATCCGGGTGCGTTCTCGGTCTGCTCGGTGCGGCGGCGGTCATGTTCCCCCACGCGGAGGTCTACGTCTACTTTCTGTTTCCCGTGAAGATCCGCGTGGTGGCGGTGGTGCTGGGCGGCTGGTACATCCTTAACGTCCTCCAGGGCGGAAGAAACGCCGGGGGAGATGCGTGCCACCTCGCGGGGTTGGCGTTCGGTGTGTGGTGGGTGATGAAGGGCGAGCTGTGGTGGACCGGCCGGCAGCGGCGCGGGCGCGCGAAACCGGCGCGCCGAAGCGATTTCAAAGCCGGCGTCCAGCAGCGCAAGGTTGATGCCGAACTCATCGATCGTATTCTCACGAAGGTGCATGACGCGGGGGTGACATCCCTGTCCGACCGCGAAAGGCGAGCACTGGCGGAGGCCACCGAACGGCAGCGGCAGGAAGAGCACCGCTTCGATCGCATGGGCGGAGCGTAACGGGCAGGTCGCGGGGGTGACGTGAGCAAATCGCTGGACAACCCAATCAACTGGTCCTTCGGTATCGGTTCTCTGTTCGGGATCCGGATTCGCCTGCACCTGCTGTTCGTACTCGGCGGGCTTGTGGTGGTGTCCTACGAACTCGGCAAGGGCAACGGCGTCAGCGGGCTGGTCGACGGGCTCGGTTCGCTGTTCCTGCTGTTTCTCATCGTACTGCTGCACGAATTCGGACACTGCTTCGGTGCCCGTTTCACGGGCGGATTCGCGGACGAGATTCTGCTGTGGCCTCTCGGCGGCTTGGCCTACACGAGCCCCCCGCACAAGCCGCGGGCTCATCTGATAACTGTTGTTGCGGGACCGGCCGTGAATGTTGTCCTGCTCGCGCTCACCGGTACGGTTCTGCTGGTCTGGAAGGGCACGGTGGACGCGCTCCCGCTGAATCCGTTTCGGCCGTTCCAGACGAATCTAGCGGTGACGGGCGATCTGCAGTATTGGCTGGTCGTCTTCTTCACGCTGAACTTCATCATCCTTCTGTTCAATCTCGCGCCGGTGTTCCCGCTGGATGGCGGACGGGTGCTTCAGTGCCTGCTGTGGTTCAAGAAGGGGTTCACGCCGGCGACGCTCATCGCCACCGGCGTGGGCATGGTCGGAGCCATCGTTCTCGGTGTCATGGGGCTGATCACCGGGGAGATCATGTTCATCGGAATCGCGTTCTTCGGGTACTTCACCTGCTGGCAGCAGCGGCAGTCGATCAAGTCGGGAGCGTTCGAGTCCGGCAACGAGTTTGGCTACGACTTCTCTCAGGGGTACACTTCGCTCGACACCGGCTGGTCCGACGAGCCGGAGAAGAAACCGTCGTTCCTGGAGCGACGGCGTGCGCGGAAGCAGGCGGTCCGCGCCGAACGTGAGGTTCAACGTATCGTCGAGCGTCGGACGCAGGTGGACCGGATTCTCGAGAAGGTCCACAAGAGCGGGCTGGAATCGCTCACGGCGAAGGAGCGCAAGGTGCTCGATGAGGAATCGCAGCACCACCGGACCGATCGGTAGACGAGCGACGGTGCGCACGAGATCACGGAGGACACACCGGCATGATTAGACTCGCCTTGCTTGGCGCCACGGGGAGGATGGGCGCTCGCGTTTTGCACCTGCTCGACGACGATGGTCGATTCGAACTCGCGGCCGCGCTCACCGGCGGGGACGACCCGCGTCTCGGGGCGGAGCTTCGCGTCGCGGGGAAAGCGGTCACGGTGACCGATTCTTGTGACGCGGCGTTCGATGTCCTGCTCGATTTTTCGGTTCCCGCGGGCACGATGGCGTGGCTCGATCGGTGTCTGGCCTGCGGTACAGCGATGGTCATCGGTCCCACCGGACACACCGCCGAGGAGTTGGACCGCATCCGGAGCGCATCCGCGACGATCGCGATTCTCAAGGCGACCAACTTCAGCGTGGGAGTCAACCTGATGCTGTCGCTCGTCGGTGAGGTGGCGATGCGTCTGGGTGACGCCTACGACGTCGAAATCATCGAGCACCACCACAATCAGAAACTGGACGCGCCCAGCGGCACGGCGATCTCTCTGCTCGACTCGCTCATCGCGGCGACGGGGCGCGACCGCGACCGCGACGCCATCTTCGGTCGTCACGGCGACACGGGATCGCGCCCTCGACACCAGATCGGCGTCCACGCGATTCGCATGGGTGACACGGTCGGGCACCACGAGGTCCACTTCGCCGGACCGGGCGAAACAGTCAGCATTCAACACACCGCCCACTCGCGCGACACCTTCGCCCGCGGGGCGATCGAGGCCGCGTCGTGGGTCTGTGGAAAGCCCCCGGGGCTCTACGGCATGCGCGACGTCCTCGACGGCCGGTGATGGCGCGGACACCTGGCGCGCCAGTATCCGCCGGGCGCGGGCCGGACCGGCGCTACACTCCGAATAGGCCGTTTAGCCCGGGCAGGGTGAGCGACGACAGACCGTTGGGCGTGAAGTCGCCCGCGATGGTCCGGATGATCGGCTCAGCGATTTCCAAGGCCTGCTGTACGCATCCCGATGACATGAGTACAGCCGCACCCGAACATAGCAGTATCAGTTTTCGCATGATGACGATCCTCGGGCTCGTACTCCGGCGCGCGATCGTCAGGGAGCGGACGTGCGCGAGACGCTGATACCGCAGTCAACCGCTTCCTCACGGGCGTGGCTCGGATCAGGCATCGATTCAGATGTGCCGGAGCACCAGCATCTCAATAAGCACAACTCCCTATCACATGGCGACGCGATCAAGAGTTCGCACGCGTGCGGCACTCCGCAACGGATTATGCCCTTACCGGACGTGAGTTGCAATCGGCCGCCTTCAGGTAACCAGACGTCGGCGTCCCGACGGTAGCGTGATCGCGAAAGCTTGCTTTCGGCGGTCCGCGGCGGGTACACTTTTACTGTTGGAGTCGGACCAACCGCCGCAAGCGCGCTACCGGGTCGTGGTGGAGCAGTTCGGCGGAAATTGACGGAGGTGAAAGCGTGAGACGTCCCAAAGTTACTACGACATCGGCCATTGTGGCGATGCTGGTCGCGGCCGCCCCGGCGTTGGGGGGAGACTGGGTTTCGGTCGTGACGGTGACCGGCGTTGTCGGAAGCGGAAACCAGCAGATCGTGCAGATACGCGACGTCAGCGAAGGCGCCGGGTTGCCCGTCCTGACGATTCCCTTTTCGGGAAGCGATGGTCTGGCGGTGCGAAACGAGTTGGTGGACGCGCTGGGTCGGGCGTTTGCTCCCGGCAGGACCGTGAAGCGCGTGACGTTGGGCGGGGTACCTGGTTTCAAGGTTGAGTGGGACTCGGCGTTCCAGGTTTTTGTCCTCGTCGGCGCGGACTTCACGCTTCTGGAGCCGGGCGGCTCGGTTGAGCATGACGGGATCACCTACGCGGCGTGTGAGCCCGACGTGTGCTCGCCCGCCGTTGCGGGTGGAATGGTCCCGACCGTTGGCGAGTGGGGCCTGGTCGTGATGGTGATGCTGATGCTGATCGCGGCGTCGGTGATCTTCGCGCGGCGAAGAGTCGTTGCGTAGGACGTGGTCTTGCCATACAGGGTTGGCGAGACACGCGACGCGGCGGATCGCTCCCGGTTGCTCTTCATGCGGGAACCATCGTCCGTGCTTTCCCAGTGCGCGCGCGAAAGCACGCTCCGTGCCTTTCTGTAGCGCGGTGCAAACGACTCAGCGGTCAACTGGGACATCCATTCTTCTTCCGACTTCACGACTCGTGGCACTTGCGCCGGGCAAGAACTGGTCGCGGGGCTTCTTTTTCGGTAGATTGTACTGGGGCGTCGTCGGGCCGACCCGCCTGACAAGCCGTATCGACAGTGCTTTCGAAGTGAAGCGGCGCCGGTTTGTTGCCACATTCCGAACGAGGGAGATTGCAGGATGCCCAAGAAGGAAGCGTTGCGTGACGTTGACCCGACCGAAACTTCGGAATGGCTGGAGTCCATTCAGGCAGTTCAGGAGCAGCAGGGCACCGCTCGTGCGCAGTATCTGTTGAACCGGCTCATCGAGTGGGGCAAGCACGAACGCGTGGTCCCGGCCTTTTGCGGCAATACACCTTACGTCAACACGATTCCCGTTTCCGATCAGCCGTCGTTCCCCGGCGATCGAACCATCGAGCGCCGCATCAAGAGCTTGGTGCGATGGAACGCGATGGCCATGGTCGTGCGGGCCAATCGGAGCGAGAGCGGCGTCGGGGGACATATTTCGACGTTCGCCTCGGCGGCCACGCTGTACGAGATCGGATTCAACCATTTCTTCCGCGGTCACGATGGTGGCATCGCCGACCAGATCTACTTCCAAGGGCACGCGGCGCCAGGCATCTACGCCCGGGCGTTTGTCGAGCGGCGCATCGGACGCCAAGAGCTGCAAAACTACCGCCGTGAATTGGCTCCCGGCGGCGGCTTGTCGTCCTATCCGCATCCTTGGCTGATGCCGGAGTTCTGGGAGTTTCCTACGGTATCGATGGGTCTGGGGGCGATCAGTTCGATTTACCAGGCCCGGTTTAATCGGTATCTGCGTGACCGTGGGTTGAAGAACACCGACGGCTCGCATGTCTGGTGTTTTCTGGGTGATGGGGAGACCGACGAGCCAGAATCGCTGGGTGCCATCACGTTGGCTTCCCGCGAGGGTCTGGACAACCTCATCTGGGTTATCAACTGCAACTTGCAGCGTTTGGACGGTCCGGTGCGCGGCAACGGACAAATCGTCCAGGAGTTGGAGGCGACGTTTCGCGGGGCGGGATGGAACGTCATCAAGGTCTTGTGGGGCTCGGAATGGGACGCGCTGTTCGCGGCCGACAAGGAGAGGGCGCTGGTTCAACGCATGGAGGAGACGGTCGACGGACAATGGCAGAAGTACACGGTCGAGCAGGGGGCGTATGCGCGCGAACATTTTTTCGGCGCGGATCCGCGTCTGACGAAGCTGGTGGCGCATCTCAGCGACGATGAAATCTACCATCTCAAGCGCGGTGGGCACGATCCGCAAAAGGTGTACGCAGCGTACAAGTCCGCCGTAGAGCACAGCGGATCACCGACAGTCATCCTGGCCAAGACGGTCAAGGGATATGGGTTGGGGGAAACCGGTGAAGGCCGCAACGTCACGCATCAGCAGAAGAAGCTCAACGAGGAAGAACTCCGACGTTTTCGCGACCGCTTCGATATTGATCTGACCGACGAACAAGTGGCGGAGATGCCCTTCTACCGGCCTGACGAGGGCAGTCAGGAGCACCAATACCTGACGGAGCGGCGCGCCGCGCTGGGCGGACACGTGCCGCGTCGCATGACGCGAGCCCCGTCGATGAAAGCTCCACCGTTGTCCTACCTCAATGACTTCCTTTCGGGTAGCGGCGGTCGCAACGTGGCCACCACTATGTCCTTCGTTCGCATTCTCACCAAACTGATGGACCACAAGGATCTGGGTCAACTGGTGGTGCCTATTGTCCCGGACGAAGCTCGGACGTTCGGCATGGATGCGCTGTTCCGCAAGTACGGCATTTACGCGAATCGGGGGCAACTGTACGAGCCGGTCGACTCCCACCTGCTGCTGTACTACCGCGAGGCTCAGGACGGTCAACTGCTCGAGGAGGGTATTACCGAGGCGGGCTCGATGGCATCGTTCACTGCCGCGGGCACGGCGCACACGACGCACGGCGTTAATACCATACCGTTTTTCATTTTCTACTCGATGTTCGGATTCCAGAGGATCGCTGACAGCATTTGGGCTCACGCCGACAGCCGTGGTCGAGGCTTCCTGGTGGGAGCGACCGCGGGGAGGACAACCCTCGCCGGGGAAGGTCTGCAGCATCAGGACGGGCACAGTCATTTGGTGGCCAGCACCGTGCCGACGGTTCAGCCATACGAGCCCGCGTTCGCGTACGAGCTTGCGGTCATCGTCCAGCATGGAATCGTTCGCATGTTCGAACGCCGTGACCCGGTGTTCTACTACATCACCGTACAGAATGAGCCCTATCCCCAGCCGGCAATGCCGGAGGGCGTGGAAGAGGGCATCCTGAAAGGGATCTACAAGTTGAGACCGGCCGATGAACCGAAGGACAGGCCCCGCGTGCATCTGTTCGGCAGCGGGTCGATCCTGAGGGAGGCGCTGTCCGCTCAGCAAATGCTGGCGGATCGCTTCGGCGTCGCGGCGGATGTGTGGAGCGCCACCAGCTACACGCTGCTACGCCGCGAGGCGATGGAGGTGGAACGCTGGAGCCGCCTGCACCCCGGTGCCCCGCGTCGGACTCCCGAAATCACCCGATTGCTGGCGGACGAGCCGTGGCCGGTGATCGCGGCCACCGACGGGATGAAGGCGATCCCGGACATGATCGCGCGCTGGGTTCCCGGGGGAATGACACCGCTTGGCACGGACGGTTTCGGGCGGAGCGATTCCCGCACCGACCTGCGCGAATTCTACGAAGTAAACGCCGCGCATATTTGCGTGGCTACACTGGCACGTCTGGCGGAGTTGGGGAAGATCGAACCCGCTCGCGTTGCGGACGCGATCAAGAGCCTTCACATTGATCCCGAGAAGGTCGATGCTGCCACGGCTTAGCAGTGGAGCGTTTTGTCGCATCTGCCGGTAAGACTGCGGGTGCCCTACGGCGGATGCGAAACTGTGCGCCTGCCTTCGGTGTGACTCTTCAGCCAAGTGCAATGAAACGAGGGGCAAGCGGGGATGGGTGGCGTCGACGTCTTGGGCGACTGGTGCTCCGCCACACCTGAATCGATGTCTGATCCGCGCCGCGCCCGTCGGGAAGCGGTTGACAGCAACATCGACACCCCGCGCACATCCGCTCCCTCACGGTCGCGGCTCGGTTCACCTCGCGCTGTGCTGTTAGTACGCGGTTTATTGTCCGCGACTGGCGGCGACGTCATTGCTTGGCCGAACGACTTGATAATTCTCGAAACCCTTGCGCACAGATTTGACTTCCCAGTCGAACTCGTAGTTACCGACACCGTGGTGAAGCTCCTTGACAACGATACGTGCCAAAGTCCGCTCGACCGAGGCCAAGCCGAGCGAATCGGCGGAGCGGGGCGTGAGTTGGACCGTCATTCCCGCCTGAATGCCCACCGCGCGGAAATGGGCGGGCAACACGATGACAGCATGGCCGTTGACCAGTGTTGCGGTTCCTCGGATATACGCAGCCGCCTCAGGGCCCTCGACGCTGGCGTACCAGATGTCGGTTCCCGGCTCGTCCGGGTTAGGCATCTTGAAGTTCTTTATGTCGCCAGAGATCTCTCCCCGCCCGGCCGAGTTGACCGT
>JAJDDR010000057.1 GCA_029260255.1 Phycisphaerae bacterium | reverse complement strand
GAGCCGATGACTTGGACCTTTCCGATCGTCGGAACGGTACCGTATCTCGCGTTCTTCAATTTGTCGCAGGCCCAGCGGCAGGCCGAGACGCTTCGCGACGACGGTCTCGACGTGTACACCTACGACGTCGACGCCTACAGCACGTTGGACTACCTGCCGAATCCCGTACAAGCGACGATGCTCCGGCGGAGCGATTTCTCGCTCATCGACACGGTGATCCACGAGTTGTTACACAACACCGTGTGGCGTCCGGGCGATGTGACGTTCAACGAGAGTCTCGCGACGTTCTTCGGGCGCTCGGGCACAGTGGCCTACCTGCAGGATCGCTTCTCCGACACACCCGAACTGACCGGCGCGGCCACGGCGCGTTTCGATGATGCCGATCGGTACAACGCGTTCATCTTCGAACTCTACGCGGATCTCGAGACGTACTACGCAACCGACGCAAGCGCCACCGAGAAGATCGCCGGCCGGGAGGACGTCTTTCAACGGCATCGCGACCGGTTCGCCGTCGAGGTTCAACCCATGATGAACGCGCCGGAAAACTACGATTGGGTCGCGGGTCTGCCGTCCAACAACGCGTGGATGCTGGCGAACTATCGATACAACCTCGATCTAGACCTGTTTCAAAGAACCTACGACGCGGCGGGTCACGATTGGGTCCGATCACTCGCCGTGTTCGACGACGCCTCCACGGCGTCCGATCCGAAAGTATACCTCCGCGACTGGCTGGAGAACCGCGAGACCGCCCCTCTCGCGCGGGGGCGTCGATGCTGGTTTTCAGTTCGATGACGAACATCCCTTCGGCCAACCGAGAAGCCTCGTAGTAAAACGGGTTCACCCGGGGTGTGACCATTCCTTGTGGCAGAGTGCCTCAGCCGCATTGGGTAGGGCGGGTTTTACCCGCCGCAATGGTGCAAGAAGGCGGGTGGAACCCGCCCTACCCTTGGCATGCCACAATTGCTGGTCACACCCGTTCACCCGGAGGAAGCGTCCAAGGCATGGCCAAGAAGCGGACATGCCGGCATCTCCCTGATCTGCAGTCGTCTACAATGAATTGAGCGTTTTTGCGGCGACGTGGGGTGTGGACGATGGACCGGACTGGGCATCCGTGCCCGATCGTGGAGCAGCACCGGCAGGTTAGGGACCGCCCGTGAACGACAGCTGCAGCGCGCCCAGGTCGGCGAAGTCGACGTCGTCGTCTGCGTCGATATCGGAAGTACCGCAATCCACCGGAACTCCGCCGCCGGGACCGCTCACACAGTCAAGAAACGCGGAGAAGTCCGCGAGATCGACATCTCCGTCGGCGTCCGAATCACCCGGGACGGCCGTGCCATTGAGCGCGACCGGGATCTTCCAAATGCGCGGGGCATTGAAAGGCATGTCCGCCCAGAGCGTGGATGCGATGAACAGTGAATCCCACGGGCCACTTGCGATGGACGCGTCGCCGAATAGGTCACGGAACGGCACATCTTGAACCCGGCGGCGATCGACCAGCACGGAACCGTCTCCGTCGAGTTGTGTTACGTACAACCCCGAGGCCGCGCCCGCGTCCACGGCAAACGGAAGCACAAACGTGCCGCGATGGGCGACGACGTCCCAATAGCCGTGCGTGCCGGTGGCCACGGTGATGACATCGCCGATCGGCTGACCGTCCGTCCCGACCCGAGTACCGTAGGCGGTGACATTGGCGCCGATGCCCTGTTTCCAGGTGACGAAGTAGGATTCGCCGTTGAACGCGATTCGGCTGTATCCGATCGTAAAGGGCGAGCTTTCGAGCGTGGCCGTCCCGAGGATCTGCCCGGAATCGCTGACGCGCGTCACTTTCATGGACATGCTGTTGTTGTTATTCACGACAGTCCAGGACACGAGAAACTCGTCGCCGTTCGATTCGACGTGGAAGCTCGTGTTGCCGACGAAGCTCTGCGTCGCAATCCCAATCGGAGTTGGTGACGATACAGTGCCGTCAGTGTCCACCAATGCTCCCATCACACCGGTCGTGCCCGACGTTCCGTAGTTGTTGTACCAGACCACGAGGTACTTTCTGCCGTTAAAGGCGACCTGTGGCCGGATGACCGAGCCGTTGGGGTGTGAATGAGCGATGTCGAAGCCATCGGGATCCAGCACCGTTCCGTCGGGCAGAATGCGTGCGCCGCGGATCGTCTTGGAGTCGTAGCCGCCGTATTCGAAGACGACGAAGTACTGTTGTCCGTCAAAGATCATTTGCGGCATCATCTCTCGATTGGGCCGGTCCGCGATCAGGAATGCGGGGTCGTCGAGGACGAAGCCTTCGGGCGTCATGCGCGCGGCGTAGAGGTCTGACTTGTACGCGTTGTCCGGTCCTTTTCGCCAATCTTCCCAGACGACGAGGTAGTTCTCTCCATCAAACGCGGTGGAAGAGGCGATCTGCCACGAGGCACTCGGCGAGAGCAGAGTAGCCTGCAACCCAACCGGGCTGCCATCCGACGCGATGAACTTGCCGAATATGGCGTACCCTGCTGCGCGGCTGTCCTCCCACGCGGCGAAGTAATTGACGCCGTCGTACGCGAGCCCGCCCGGACCTTGATCGGCGCCCTGGCGCACTTCGATGGGGAACACGGAGCTGACCGGCGCACCGGTCGTGTCGGCGAAGACTCCGTACAGGTCACGAATGAGGGAATTGGTGGGCTCGGGTTTGTAGATCGTGACGAGATAACGCGACCCGTCGAATTCGATCGATCCAGGATTCACCGCTCCGTCAAAATCGGCGTCGGTCAGATCGTGATACTGCGCCATGGTCATCGTGGTGGTATCGAGAATGCCGGCGCCGGCGTTCGGGACGCTCGGATCGGTCAGTTCCGTCCAGGTGACCAGGAAGTTGATGCCGTCGGAAGCGACGTCAGCCCATAGCGAAGCGAACGGCGTGAACTGCACGCCCCCGGGGTCCAGGACTTCGCCACTCGGCGTGATTCGCGCGGCGCGTGTGCGTTCGTTCTCCAGGTAGACGAGCACGTAGAGTCCCCCGCCGAACGCGAGACGCGGGTGCTGTAGCCAGAAGGGACTGCCGCCCGCCGGGCGGATGATGAGCGGGTTCTTGTCGATGACGGTGCCGTCCGCGGCAACGCGCACCGCTTCGACGGCGGCGACACCCGCATTGGGCACGGCGTAGGCAACGAGGAACTGATCGCCGTCGCTGGCCACGTCGTAGGAGATCCCTGTCTGTCCGCCGAGGTGCACGATGATCGGCTCGGCGTCGAGGATTGTGCCGTTGGACGTGACGCGCAGGGCCTTGACGTAGCGACCGGCGCC
>JAJDDR010000560.1 GCA_029260255.1 Phycisphaerae bacterium | reverse complement strand
CAGCCCCGACTTTCTCCTCTTGGCCCGAACCGACGCGCGCGGTGTCACCGGATACGACGACGCCGTCGAGCGTGCCCATCGCTATCTCGAAGCCGGTGCGGACGCCATCTTCCCCGAAGCGCTCCAAGGCGACGATGAGCTCGAGCGGTTTTCACGAGACGTGGACACGATCTTGCTGGCCAACATGACCGAATTCGGCAAGACGCCCTACCTGACAGCCGATCGGTTCGGCGCGTTGGGTTACGAAATGGTGATCTTCCCGGTGACGCTGCAGCGCTACGCGATGAAAGCGATCGAGACCCTTCTGCGCGGTTTGCGCCGCGACGGAACGCAGAGAGCGTTCGTCGATCAGATGCAGACGCGCAGCGAGCTTTACGATCTACTCGAGTATGACATGACGACACCCACGACGAGCAACCCCTAAACCGGAGAACAGACATGGTCGAAGCAATCTACAAACCCGGCTTGGAAGGCGTGATCGCCGGCGAAACCACCATCGCGGCCGTCGAGCAAACGAGCCTATCCTATCGCGGGTACAACATCGCCGACCTCGCGGAGAACACGACGTTTGAGGAGGTGGCCCACCTGCTGCTCTATGGCGATTTGCCGACTTCCAAGCAGCTGTCCCAACTCCAGACGACGCTGGCACAGGTACGACCCTTGCCGCAAGAGGTCATCCAGGTGCTTCGGAAGATTCCCACCGACGTGCCCATGATGGACGTGCTGCGTTCCACGTTGTCGTTCGCCGGACACTTCGACCCGGTCAAGGGCGACGCGCCGGACGATCTCCGCCGCCGCGCCGTCTGGCTGATGGCCGTCAGCGCGGGTGTCGTGGCCGCGCGGTTCCGGCTGCTCAAGAACCGGGAACCACTCGATCCCAAGCCCGGACTGTCGCACGCCGCGCAACTCCTGTACCAGGCGATCGGCGAGGAGCCGGACGAGACGGCGACGCGTCTCTTGGACCTGACGCTGATCCTCTACGCCGAGCACGAGTACAACGCCAGCACCTTCGCGACCCGTATCGTGGCTTCGACCATGTCCGACATGGTCTCAGCCATCGTCGCCGGCGTCGGCACGCTCAAGGGTCCGCTGCACGGTGGGGCAAACGAAGCGGCGATGAACATGCTCGCGCAGTTCGACTCGGCCGACGCCGCGTCAAAGTGGATTCGGGAGGCGTTCGAGAAAAAGCACAAGGTCATGGGCTTCGGCCACCGCGTCTACAAGAACGGCGACCACCGCGCCCACATTCTCGAAGACGAGCTGCGCACGTTGGCCGAGCAAAAGGGTCAGACCAAGTGGATGGAGATTTACGACGCCATCAAGGACCCGATGGTCAACGAGAAGAAGATCTACCCCAACGTCGATTACCCGTGCGGGTTGACTTACTACTTGCTCGGTCTGCCGATCGACATGTACACGCCGCTGTTCGTGTGCAGCCGCGTCACGGGCTGGTGCGCTCACTTCATCGAGCAAGCCATGAACAACCGTCTGATCCGCCCGCTGAGCCGATATACCGGCCCCGCGGAGCGCAAGGTCGCGCCGATAGCACAGAGAGTCTAATGCTGTTGTGATTTCCTTCCGCCACGGCGTGTGAAATACGAGTTTCGCCGTGCGCTGGCGGAGGGTGTGACCATTCTCTGTGGCATCGTTGGTCAGGGACATGCCGTAGCGCGGGTTCTACCCGCCGCAACCGAGGAAGAAGGCGGGTGGAACCCGCCCTACCCCTGGCATGCCACAATCAGTGGTCACACCCGCTGGCGGATGAAATGTCTTGACTCCCGCCACGCAGTGCATCTAATGCTACGGGTTGGAGACTAGGTCAACACGTGGGAGGACTTTGCCGTGGCACGCGGAACGAAGAAGAAGGAGCGGCACCAGCGCAAACGTCAAAACCGCCAACGCGAACTACAGCGCACACGAGCGCGTAGTCCGTACCGAGTCATCGGAACTTCCGGCTCAACGAAGGCATGCTACATCAATCGATGCTGGCGCGAGGATGGATTGGCCAACATCCTCTGCCTGCGCACCGCGCCGGGCGGAGGCCACGCAATGGGTGGGTTCCTCGTCGATACCTGGTGCATCGGGCTGAAAGACGCTTGGGGGCGCCTTGACATCACCGCCGCTCAATTCAGCGACAAGGTCTTGGGACAAGTTCCTCACGAACTCGAACTCGTCCGCGTCGATCCTGACGTCGCCCTTCGGCTTGTCGCCGGTGGAATACGATTCGCCAAGGAGAACCGCTTTCGCTTGCCCCGCCGGTACGAGCGTTGGACGGCGATGCTGGGCGTCGGGGACACAGACTCGGCCGATCTCAGCGATTTCGGACACGGGGGCGGCCTGACCTATGTTGGAGCGATGGAAGACCTCGAATCGCGCCTGATCGATTGCACCGTTGACGAGTTTCTCGCGCGCGATGACGTTGATTACACGATCGGAATGTGCGACTCACCGCTGGTTGATGGAGACACGAAGGAGGTTGATGGAATCACCGACGACATGAGGGACAGGTTGCTGGACGGCACTCGGCAATTGTGCTTCGCCCGCGGCATCAAACCCCATCCCCAGCTAGCGTCGGCCTGCGACCTCATGATCGAATCGATGCTCCAGGTCGACTCCTACGGAGACGATGACGAGCCATCGGATGAAGACCTCGCGCAATCAACCGACAACATCGACCGGCTACTGTCGTTCGAATCGGGCTCCGGTCGAGAGGATCTGTACGAAGCGATCGATCAACTACGCCAATTCGTCGAGCAGTTCGAAACTCCGGACGCGCTTGTCCAGTGGGTGGATTCCGATGTCAACGCCGGGTGATTCGACTGACGCGCCACACGCTGCATCGGTTTCACGGGCCAGCGGCAAGCCCGCATTTCTCACGACGGATTTCGAATACGATGCAAACCCATGCAGCGTCGGGCCTTGTGGGTGGCGAGCATAGAGACGGTGTCCCATGCTCGCCACCCACAAGGGGTGACGCTACAGGAGGTTACGTTCATTCAACCTGGCAGCATGAGGAATCCGGGCCAGTGCACGGCTCGCTTGAATCTGTGGCACACGGTTTCCGCCGTGCATCGCCACCCGCAGGTTTCGGTGGGACGGTGCACTAACCCGGCAGGCCGGGGATGAAGGACACCAGGATCGAGACTGCGATCAGCACGATGATGATCCACTCGAGGACTTCCATCCTGCGGTTGGTGCGCCGGTCGGACATCTTCTCATAGAAACTCTCGAGGGTCTGGAGCTTGCGGAGGATGCTCGTGTCCCATTCGCCGAGGTGCATGCGGTCCGAGGCCGCGCGGTAGACGCGCGCCAGGTACTGATCCCCGAGCAGTTTGACAGTGTTGTTCACGCCCTCGAAGAGCAAGGCGCTGTCCATTTGCAGCTCCGCGACGCGTCGCAGGTCGCCCGCGTCCAAACCCAGCAAGACCGGGACGCGCCAGGATCGCTTGGTGACGGCGCTGTACGATTCGCGAAGGGCGCGATCAAGACGGTCATCAAGGAAGCGCAGTTGCATCAACTCGACGTTGGCGTATTCCAGAACGGAACGGACGTCGTCCGTGTCGCCGTCGAGGATCAGCGTGGCGTTCCAGTCGATGAGCACCGCGTCGTCGGGGCTGAAGGACAGCCTGCAACCCAGGGCCCCGCCGACCTCCTGTTCCGACAGGGTCGTTCGTTCCGCCCGAAGGACCTGAGCGAACTCCTGCCGGAAGCGAGACACGAGGCAGTCCGGCGCGGCCTGCGGTCTCGTCGAACTCACTTCGTAGATGGCGTACTCCTCAACGAGCTCGGAAATGCCCGGCTTGATCACCGCGGGCTCGATCGTCCTCAGCAACTCCACAGCGCGCCGCCGCGAATCGGCCAGCAGCCCTTCGTGGTCATAAAGCGCGTCGCTCAAATCGAGCAGGTCGCTGAGTCGACCGCGGAGCGGGATAGTGTACGCCACCGATACCGCACCGAACTCGTAAACAACCGAGTTCACGTCCTCGTCCGTCACGACAGGCCCGACCGCGACCGGCGACGACTTCCGCGTCACACGTAGCGGCGGCGGGTCGTACTCGAAGTAGAGCGGCGCTCGATGCTTGTGCTTGATGTGCTCGCGTTGCTTGCCGCAGCTGATGCGGCGCTCGGCCTCGCCCAGGTCGACCGACAGTCCGATCGAGTAGGCGAAGATCGCGTGGCAGGTGCCCTCGGTGATGACCAGAGCTGGCGCATCGGGCGAAGCGCATTCGTCAACGTCGCCGGCGTCGATCGCATTGGACCCGTGGTCTACCTGGGGCGTATCCATGAATCACCTGGAGCAGTTCTCGATTGTACCGGATCGTCGTTGCCGCACCAAGCGCCAGGCATATCGGACGACGAATACTCGGGACCCGGTGCACAAGTTCCACTCATGCGTTAGCTCGCATTGCACGACGACCGGTCCGTCGCGCCAATGTGGCACCGTCGCTAGTGGAGCATGCGACTTGGCGGCCGCGGACCTCCGGAGAGAACCACGATGTCCGCGACCAGCGCGCCGGCTTCGAGCAGTTTGTCGAAGTCGATGCCGGTCGAGATGCCCATCTCCTCGAACATGAACACGAGTTCTTCGGTCGCGACGTTGCCGCCCCCGCCCGGTCCCTTGGCCAACTGCTTGAACGGCGTTCCGCCGATGCCGCCCACCGAGCCGTCGAAGATGCGGACGCCGCAGTCGTAGGACACCAGCGCGTTGGCCACGCCCATGCCGTACGAGTCGTGGAAGTGCACCGTCATGCGATCCAGACCAACCTTACGTTCCACTTCGCCCAGAACCGCGCGCACGCGTTTTGGGTTCGTGGTTCCCTTGGTGTCTGCGAGCGCGACGTGGGCGCAGCCCATCTCGAGCAGGCGATGTGACAGATCGACCACGACCCCGACGTCGGTGTCGCTGCCGTCGAGATCCTGAAAAACCGCCGATAGATGGGCACGCAGCTTAAACCCGTCCGCCCGCGCCGCTTTCGCGACGTCTCCGGCTGCCGTCATCGCGTCTGCAATCGACTGCCGCAAATTGAACTGCGAATAGGCTTCGGTGGCCGAGACAAACAGGGCGAGCGTGGTCAGTTCGGAGGGGCGGAACGCCTCGTAGTATTTCATGTTCGGCACGAGCGCGGCGTACTCGACGTCGGCGCGTTTGGTCAGACAGGTACAGAGATCGCCCGTATCGGCCATTTGCGGCACGGCGCGCGGGCTCACGAATGACCCGACCTCGATGAAGTCGATGCCCGCGGCGGCCAGCGCGTCGACCAACGCCAGCTTGGACTCGGTGGTCGCGAAAGACTCGCGGTTCAGCGATTGCAGACCGTCTCGCGGCGCCATCTCACAAATTCGTATGTCAGCCATGATCGTCACTCCGTTTCGCTGTATCGTATCGTCCGGAGAAACGCCCTCAAGCCCCCGGGGCGGGGCACCCGATCACGAGGTGACCGTTGGCAAACACATTGCTCAGGCAAGTCAGCGACGGCGTGGCCGTGCTCACGCTGAATCGACCCGACAAGAGGAACGCGCTTTCCCGCGATCTTCTGACCGCCCTGCGTGAGGAGGTCCGCTTCGCCTTGAACGACGACGCGACCACGGCGTGCGTCATCACCGGCGCCCCGCCGGCCTTTTGTGCCGGATTGGACCTCGACGAGCTGCCGGCCGACGGGACCACCGCGGTGACACCCGATGTGCTCTACGATCTGCTGTACGACATCTACACCGCCCCAAAACCCGTGCTGGCGGCCGTCAACGGCGACGCCGTCGCCGGAGGAGCGGCGATCATGAGCGTCTGCGACCTGGCCATCGCGGCCCGTTCCGCCCGGGTGGGCTATCCACAGATCAAGCGCGGGTTGACCGCACCGATCGTCATGCCGTTTCTGATTCGCCAAGTCGGTCTGCGGCGCGCGAAGCGGCTCCTGCTGACGGGGGAGCTCATGACGGCGGAGGATGCCTGCGAAGCGGGCCTGATCGATGAGGTCGTCGACCATGACGTAGTCCTGACACATGCGCTGTCTTGGGCGGTGCGGCTGGCTTCTCATCCGCCCGAGTGCTTCGCGGAGACCAAGCAACTCATTCAGGAAGTCCAGGACGAGGACGTCCGCTCGCTGTTTGAACGGTGTAAGTCTCTGGAACGACCTCGACCGTAGTGCACCGTTTCGGGAGGCTCGCGACGGCGCGCGCGTGTTTAGCGGCGACCCGCAGGGGAGCGCTCCCCTGCGGGTCGCCGCTGAACGAAGGCACTCCGCGCGACATCGCGCAACGCGATCCGTCAATTGAGAACCAACGCAGTATTAGTCGGACGCGACGTTCTTGGTTTGGACCTTGACGCGCCAGGGGCGCTTGAGTTCGGTGAGTGCCTTGGCGAGGCGGCTGGCGGCGTGCGGGCTGGCGTGCAGCATGGCATCGCGAATCCCGGTCTGTGAGATGCGGATGGCCGCGAGCGCCTGATCCGCTTCGATAGCCAAGTTTCCGCCGGACTCGACGATGTACTCTCGCGTCGTGCTGTATTTCTTGTAGATCAAGCGGTTGTCGGTCAGAACGACACCGGCGTTGCCCGTTTCCGCTCGGGAAAAGTCGGAATCGGCGAAGTAGCCGAGGAATTTCTCGCCGTCGCTCAGTTTGAACCACGTGGAGATGCGCGCTCGCACCGGGAACGACAAACGCCGCCAGCGGTCGTCGCGCTGGCGCGTGGCGGCGTCGTGGAGGCGACGGTACCCCGGGGCGGCTTGGCCGCCGTTGTTCTTGAAGAACTCGACAGCCACATCGAGATTGGCGATCGCGATCTGGCACCGCTCCGCACCGTCGTGCGACATGACATGCGCGGTGATCTCACCAACGGTGCTGCATGTCTGGCAAACGAAGTAGGGAAACGGGTTGCAAAAGGGCGGCGGCAGCACCGACATCGGCTCCAAGTGGTCGAACCAGCGCATCTGGTGCGTGCGGAGCATCTGATCGAGCCGGCCCAACGCCTTGGTCTCGATTTCCTTGCGGTGAAAGGAGTCCTTGCGCGGCAGCTTGTCGCCCCAGATGATCAGGTGCACCTCGAGGGGTGATTCCTTAAGACAGTGAATGCACTTGTGCGGGAAGGACCGCCGGATGCCGTCGTGCAGAAGCTCACTCGCCGGAAATTCGAAGTAAGCACCGATGTCGTCGATCCGATCCAGACGAACCCGCGGTTGCTCGGGTGCCTGCTGCTGGTTCCAGTCGTCGACTGTCGGGCGGGCCTTGGGACCCGTCGTCGGTTGAAAAATACTGGTGCTTCCGAGCACGCTCTGGTCCGGCGTGCCCTCTTCCATCACCCATCCGAGAATAGTGTCGTCATCGATGGGCTGCTCCGGCTGGATGCGGAATCGCTGGCCACACTTCTTGCAGCTCGCGTGGCGTCCGATCCGATCCTCCGGCACCCTGTATTTCTGGGTACACGTTGGACAGGCGATGATCATCCCGTCGGACATCAGGGCACACTCCGACCAGCGCTTCGCGCAGCGACGCCGCGGCCGTGCGACACCGACACGGCACACGCAAGCGCTATATCATCATACTCAGCCGCCAAAAACGGGTCAACGAATATCACCGCGGACCCAGCATTCCTTTGCGATGTGCACACCAACAGTTTACAATCCACACGTTATGATCATCACAATCGACGGACCAGCCGGCAGCGGGAAATCCACCGTGGCGCGGAAGCTGGCCCAACGTCTCTCAATAGCCTATCTCGACACCGGTGCCATGTACCGTGCCGTTGCCTACCAGGTGATCAAGGAGAACGCCGAGAATGCCGACCACGCTGCGATGGCGACCATCGCGCGTCGCACGCGGCTTTCGTTGGGCTGTGGTCCGGAAATAGCGCGCGTCCTAGTCAACGGCCGTGACGTAAGCGGAGAGATTCGGACGCTCGAGGTAAGCCGAGTGACGTCCGCCGTCGCTTCGGTTCAGTCGATTCGCGATCTGCTCGTTGAGCAGCAGCACGCCATCGGTGCCTCCCTGGGTTCGTTCGTATCGGAGGGGCGCGATCAGGGAAGTGTCGTGTTTCCGGACGCTGACGTGAAGTTCATCCTGGAGGCGTCCGATCGGCGTCGCGCGGAGCGTCGCCTGGAGGATATGTGTTCCGCCGGTGAATCCGTGTCGTTTGACGAGGTGCTGGAACATGTCCGGCAACGCGACGCCGCCGATGAGCATCAGTGGGAGCCGCTCCTCGCGCCCGGAGCCGCCATCCGAATCGACACGACCGCGATGACCATCGATGAGGTCGTCGACACCCTTGCCGACCACGTGCGCACACGAACCGCCGAGACATAACACGGCGTGCCGATCCCGAAACTCGCGATCGCGTCAGTCGTTGCGAATCCACACACCCGACTTGGCCGGTTTCGATACCAGTGTGTAGTTTGAGTGCAGCCATTCACTCAGGTCGCGGTAGGTGATCGGCACGCGGGGATTCTCCATCTCCTTGATGTCCGATCCGGAAGCGACGATGGCCTTGGGCGGCGATGCCTCGAGATCGCGGATGACCTCGTCGATGTACGGCTGCGATTGCTCACGCCATTGGTCGATCAGCGTTTCGAGCAGATAGCGATGAGCCTGCGGGCGATTGGTCTCCCAGCAGACGACCGGCAGGTAGCGCAGGCAGAACAAGCGATCGGTCGGTTTCGTGTACGTGTTGATGGCCTCGATCGTCGTGTCCCAGCGGTCCACGTAGCGGTCGTCGAAGCGTTGGAAATGAGCCCGCAGGGTGCACTGCGCCTGGAGCTTTCCGACCGGTATGGCCATATAGACGAACCAGAGGACGGCGAGGATCACGTAGTATCTCGGAGCGCGTGCCTCATCGTCGCGGCGCATGAGCAGCCACACGCCGCTCGTGGCCAGCATGACCAGCGGAGCGAGCGCGATTCCATAGTAGTGGTGAGCACGGTGCGGACCGATCAACGCCAGGTATCCCGCGATCGGCACCCACGCCACGAGCAGCACAAAGACACTTTTCGGACCACCGAGCTTCGCGATGGTGTTCTTAGATTTGCCACCGTAGATACCCATGGCCATGGCATGCACGACGGCCGCGATCGCCAGCACCGCGGGTAGCCCGAGCACCTTGACGTGGTCGTCCCAGTGAAACACCTCCGTCGGCAGGACATGGGATTGCCCCGACTGCGTCACGTAGCCCAGGTTCGATGCGACAACACCGTGCCAGGCCCAGCGCAAATCGCTGGTGGATGCCAACAGCGCGACAACGACGAGCAACGCGGCAATCCCGCCCGCAATACACGCCGCCAGCGTCTTCACGAATTGAGCGCCCCCCTGCCGCCGCGAGATCAGCAGGTAGCACTGGTGGACAACGATTGCCGCGGCCGCGGAGAACGCCGTCTGTCGAAAGCACATCGCGCAGACCGCCGCCGCGCCCGCGCAAAATCGGTTGCGTGACGCGGACACGTCACGGTCAAACGACCGCAGATAGAAAAACAGAACACACAATTCGAAGAACACATAGAACGTCGAGGGGCGATTGGCGCCGACATGGTAGTAGTAGAAGTTCACGTAGAGGGCGGCCATCACGGTACCGATCGCCGCCGATGTGATGCCGAAGACC
>JAJDDR010000559.1 GCA_029260255.1 Phycisphaerae bacterium | reverse complement strand
ACACCCGACGAGATGGCCGACATCTTCGCCCTGGTCGCGTTCGTTCGCCAACTCGATGAAGCCGGCGACCCCGTGGGTGGTGAAGCCATTCTCCGCAACAAGGGATGCAGCGAATGCCACGCCACTGACACTTCCGAGGGGCTGGTCGGTCCCGACCTCAGCCAGTGGGGGCAATACGTCAACCCCATCATCTGGGCACAGATGATGTGGGAGCACGCCCCGATGATGGAGAAGGCCATGAAGCAGTCGGGCATGTCCTGGCCGAAACTTGAGGGTGCCGACCTGGTCCACCTCGTCGCCTACGTGCGGACCGCCGGAGCCGACGGCGACAGGATCTACCTGCGCCCGGGTTCCGTTGCCGGCGGGCAGAAGCTCTTTTTCGACAAGAAGTGTGACACCTGCCATCCGGGGTCCGGACCCGACCTGGCGACCGCGAACTTGCCGAATTCGGTTGCGGCACTGGCTTCACGAATGTGGAACCATTCGCCGATCATGACACGCGTCATGCGTGAACAGGATGTTGCCCGGCAGCCGGTCAGCCCGCAGGAGTTGGCCGACATCCTCGCCTACGTCTTGGCGCTCGCCAACATCGACCGCCCCGGCGACGCCACGCGCGGCCGACAAGTGTTCGAGAGAAAAGGGTGTGCACAATGCCACGAAGGTGCGGAGACGGTCGCGACCCAAGGCCCTTCGCCAAAGCAACTGCGCGATGATGCGACGCCGGTCAGGATGGCCGCCGCCATGTGGAACCACGGCGAAACCATGCTCGAACGCATGACCGAAGCGGGAATATCCTGGCCTGTCTTCAACGATGCGGAGATGGTCGATCTGCTGACCTACTTGCGAACGCTTGAATCGGATTGACTTGCCATGAAGAGTATCCTTGAAGCAGAGGCCGCGTTGGATCGTCCATCATTGATGAGGGTTGGGTGACATGCGCTACGTCGTATCGTTCGTATTCATCGCGTTGTTGGTTGTCGGCTCCGTGGCCTTCGTCCGCGGAGCGTACTCGCTCGGGCCGATCGTGGTCCAGCCGATCGACTTCAATCACACGGTCCATCTGGACAAAGCCGGTTTGGCGTGTGCCGAGTGCCACACCGATGCCGCGACTTGCGTGCACGCCGGTCTCCCGGGAAAGGACATCTGCCTCGACTGCCACGACATTGACGACGAGGACCACAGTCAACCCGAAAAGGCGAAGCTATTCGATTTCGCCGAACGCGACGAAGACATTCCGTGGGCGCGTGTCGCCGTTACCAGACCGGACGTCTATTTCTCCCACCGACGGCACGTCTCCTCCGCCGGGCTCGACTGTCTCGAGTGTCACGTCGATCAAGCGAGCCTGACGCGCCCGCCCGCTCGCGCGCGTTTGGTCATGAGCATGACAGCGTGCATCGAATGCCACGAGAAGAACGGCGCCAGCGAAGATTGCCTCGCCTGCCATCGATAGACGTTCGTTTCCCACAATTGCCTGTTCGCCGCCGGGATCGGAAGGCCGATACCAACCCCGCGCCGGACCCCGCACGCGGTCCGTTTGGAGATTGTGCGAAGACGCGATTCCCAAGATGTCGACCCACACTGTTGTGAGCGTCTCGACCGCGTCGGAATAGGGACATACGGGTGAAACGGGACGCGACTCAGGCCGCGTTTTCATTTCGGAGAATCCGGAAACGACCGATTTGTCACACCCTGTCCTGGGGAAACCCCGACGCGCGATCTGTCGGATCGGCCGACGCGTATCGTACGCTTAAGGGGGCGCCGGTCGGCGCGGGTCACGACGTGCGATTCCAGCGGTTGAGCGATAGTACTGTTTCATTGTGGAGGTTTGCCCATGCCGTACGAATCGAGTCCGCACCGCCGTCGCCCCACGCGGCGCAAGCCCCGGTCAACGCGGTGGGTCACCGCCTGCGCCGTGGCCGCGATTGTCCCGGCGATGACTCCGTGGCGTGCTGAAGCGTCCGATTCCGTCGTACGCGTCGAGCAGGATTGGCGACTGGTTCTCAACGAACCGAACGACGATGTCGAGTCGCCGCAGCTGCACACCTACCAATCACTGACGACTGGCACAAAGCCGGTTTACGTCCAGGTGTGTTGGAACTACCACGAGTACCCCGATTTCGTGCCCGGGGGCGTGCAGATACAATTGTGGTACGGTGACCAACTCCTGTTGGATCGAAGCGTTACGCTGGAACCGCTCAGCGCCCCGGACGAGACAATCACGTGGACCCAGGTGCTGGAAATCAACGGGTCGGACGTCTCGTTCCGAATCGTCGACGGGCAGTCCGCAACGTGGGGCGCTTTCGGCGGCGGGGATATGCAAATCGAGGTCACGACGACGATTCCCAACCTCGACGGATGCACGACCCAGGCGTCCGTGGACGAATCGTTGATCACCTACGGGTCCAACCGAGTCGAGTCGCTGACGATCACCGAAGTGCGGCGTTACCGATCGGGCGGCACCGCGACGGTGGACAGCGCCGCGCACGTCGTGTTCGCGCTGAATGGCAACTAGGCGATCATTGGACAGCGGTAGAGACCGTCCCGTGAAGGAGCATCCCATGCATACTTTGACGATGCAGTCCGATCGATCGAGACGCCGCGGAGCCGCGGGAGTGTACGTGCTGGTTTCGGTCTCGTTGCTTCTGGCGACGGCCGCGCTGACGGTTGACATCGGGTACCTCTACAACGTCAAAGCCGAGATGCAGTGCGCCGCGGACGCTGCCGCAATGGCCGGTGCGTGGGAGTTGATCGACGAGGACAGACTGACGGGATTGCCGTTCATGGACGAAGAAATCGCCGCGGCCCGGAACACGGCTGTCCGGTACGTCGCCTACAACGGTTCCATCGACGGCGGTTTCAGTATCGACGGCAACAGCGCCAATAGTCTGACGGGTGACGTCGTTATCGGATATCTCGACAACGCGGCGGATCCTATCGAGTCCATTTCATTTGGCGATGCCAATGAGTTCAACACGGTGCATGTTCGTGTTCGGCGTGACGCGGACCATGGCGGGTCGGTCCTGTTGTTCTTCGCGAGGACCTTCGGCGAACACTCCGCGGATGTGTCGGCCGAAGCCGTCGCGACGTTGAAGGACGGCGTTGTCGGCTACCGTGTGATGTCCGACGCGATCAACGCCAATCTGCTGCCCTTGGCTCTGCACATCGATGCCTGGCGCGCTCTGTTGGACGGGACCTCTGGCGGCGGGGACGGCTACGATTACGACTTTGGCACGGACACGGTCGTGGCGTCGAGCGACGGAATCTCGGAGTTGAACGTGTACCCGGGGGGCGGCGCAACTCAGCTGCCGCCGGGCAACTTCGGAACGGTCGACATCGGCGCGGCGAGCAACAGCACGGCCGACATCGCCAGACAGATCCTCAACGGCGTCAACCAGGCCGACCTCGCCCACTTCGGAGGCCAGCTGCGCCTCGGCGACGACGGGACGCTTCTCCTCGAAGGCGACAGCGGACTGAGCGCTTCGATTCGAGACGAACTGGAGTCCATCGTCGGCATGCCGCGAACCATTCCGCTTTTCAACGCCGTGTCCGGTCCTGGAAACAACGCGGTCTATACCGTTGTCGGTTTCGCCGGGATCCGGATCATGCACGTCCATCTGACGGGCGCGATGAACGCCAAGCAAGTGCTCATCCAGCCGGCGTTCGTTATTGACGAGACGGCGATCACCGACTCCGGCTCGGGCAGCAGCTACTTCGTCTACCAACCCGTGCGACTCGTGAAGTGACGTGCACCTCGCTCGGGCGGGAGCATGTTCGAGCGGACGGAACTCTCACGGAACCAGGAAGGTGTCGTCGGCAGACTCCTGGACTTCGGTGCCGGTGTAGCGGGTGATGTTGCCGGCCTGCCAGATGTTGTCGTTTCGGTGGCCGGAGTTGGGGTCGATGCTCCACCGGACCGTGCCGTCGAGGAGAAGAATGTTCTGCCCGCGCTTTCCGTGGTTGGGCGAATTGGTCACGACGGGGTTGACGGCGTTGAACTTCTGATCGGCGAAGAGCGGGTTGGCGTCGGACATGTAGGGCAACCGCGCCGCCGCTGAGTACGAAGGCGTCGCACCGGCCATGTTGAGGGAGTCATAGTTGCACAACTGCACGTCGGGGGCTGCGCCCGGCGCGTCGAGATCGGTGTACTTGAGCGGGACCCTCCTCTTGCCGGACGGGCAAATGAAGACCCGAACGGGGACGAGCCGCAACCGGGCGATCAGCATCAGACTTCTGCTGTTCGGCGCGTACACCACATGAGCGGAGCGTGCGCCGCCCGCTGGCAGGAAGGAACTGCGCCCGCCGACCGGCTGATAGGGCAGCGCGTCGCGGTTGGCCAGAGCGTAGGCACTGACGCCGCGGCCGACGGTGGCGAGGTTGGAGGCGCACGCCGCGCGGTGCGACCGTTGCCTGACGACGGACATGCTCGGGAAGAGGATTGCGAAGAAGAACGCGATCACCGCGGCGACGGCGAGGAGGTCGTGCATCGCAAGGCGCCGGCCGCCGCTGCCGCCGTAAGGGAGGAACACCTCGCGGACGACCGGGGCGTTTTCGTGCCGATCGGCGATGTCATCGAGGATGCGCTCGACGAGATCGGCGGGCGGCGGCGGCGTGGTCCATGCATCAAGCGGTTCGAGGACCCGCTGAAGTCTGCGGTGGCGGGCGGCGAGTTCGGGATCGTCGCGCAGCCGCTCATGAAGGCGTTGCCGATCATCGTCGGAGAGCAGCCCGAGCTGATCGTCGAGAAGCCAATCGTCATCCGGCGCGTGTCGCGTGTCCATCATGTGAATCTACCCCTTTTCGAGACGATCACTCGTTCTCCCCGCCATCCAACTCGGCCGCTTGGAGCACGTCGCGGTAGGCCTTTCCGAAGCTTCCGACCGCGGTATGCAGGCGGCTCTTGATCGTGCCGACCGGCGCGTGCAGGATCTCTGCAATCTGCTTGTAGGGCAGTTTGTGGTAGTAGGCCAGCACCAGAACCTCGCGTAACGCCGCGGGCAACTGCTCGACAACGCTGCGCACGAGTTTCCGTTTTTCGTCCGCCTGGAGGTCACCGGGATCTTCGGGCGCGTCGGAAGCGAGCAACGCGCTGAAGGTGACCGTTCCGCCGTCGCCGTCGCCATCGATCTGGGCGTCGAGGGGAAGCTCACCCCTCCTGGATCGCTTCCGAAGCCAGTCTCGAGCCTTGTTGGCCGCGACGCTGAAGAGCCACGGTTTGAGCCGGCGTCCGGCGTCAAACGTGGCGGCAGACATGTGAACCTGCAAGAACGTCTCCTGCAGCACGTCGTCGGCGGCCACCGAGTTGTTGGTGAATCTGAGTACAAACCGGTATAGCTCCGGGCTGTGCCGACGAACGAGAAGCTCGAACGCGTCGGGCCTGCCAGACAGGTGATCGACCAGCAACTGTTCGTCGGTTGGCGTTTTCACGACTCCATAGTATCCTTACGCACCGCGTGGCAGCGGGTTCGCCGACGGACCGCGAACGGGCGAGAGCCGATGGATCGAGGAAGTGACATCTCGGATAACAATAGCCCCTGGCGTGCCCTTGGGCTAACTTTTTCCGGCTCGGTGGCCGTGGCGGTGGTTCTGGGCGCGCTGGTTGTCGGCGCGGCGGGTTCCCTGGCCGACGCGCTGACCGACGGTCCGCCAGGGGCGGCGAGGGCTCTAAGGCTTCAGAATCCCCACGTTGTCGTGGTCAAATCATCACGCACGCTCTACCTGTTCGACGGGGGGGAGCTGGTTCGAACGTTTTCGGTGAAGCTGGGTCCGCACCCGGCGGGTCAGAAGCTGCGGGCGGGCGACGGCAGGACACCGGAAGGGCGGTTCCGTGTCTGCACGAAGAACGCCAACAGCCCGAATCACCGGTTTCTCGGGATCGACTACCCGGACCTGGGCGCGGTTGAACGCGGTCTGGCCGTGGGCTTGATCAGCGACGGTGAGGGGCGCGCGATCCGCGAGGCGATACGGGCCGGTCGATGCCCGAGTTGGACGACTGCGCTCGGAGGGGGCATCGGTCTGCACGGTTCGGCTTCGACGTTGTCGGAGACGGCGGGGTGCATCGCGCTGGCCGATGCGCGCATAGCGGAGCTGTTCGAGGTGCTTCGGATCGGTGACGCAGTGGAGATACTCCCGTAACCGCCATGGATCAGAACACGATCGCAAGCTCGAGTACGTTTTCTCACGAGTCTCTCAGGCTGTTGGCCGAGGCGTCGGCCGTGATCAACAGCACGCTGGATCTCCAAACGGTGCTGGATCGCATCGCTGAGTCGGCCGCCAAGGTGATGCAAGCCGAGGCGGGAAGCGTCTTGTTGCTCGACAAGCACCGCAGCAAGCTGGTCTTCGTGTCGGCCACCGGCGAGCGGTCTGAGATGGTGATCGGGCGCGAATTCGACTCGGATCTCGGCATCGCGGGGCGTGTCACCCGCACGGGTCAACCGGAAATCGTCCACGACGTTCAAACGGACCGGGGCTTTTACCGGCAAATGGACAAGATCAGCCACTTCACGACGCGGATGCTGATGGCGGCTCCGATGATCGCGGAGTCGGAAGTGATCGGCGTGGTCGAGGTCCTGAATCGGGTCGACGGTGAGTTCGCCAAGAGTGACATGGATCTGCTCATGGTGTTCGCGAATCTGGCCGCCATCGCGGCGCGCAACGCGAAGGCCCACGAACGTCTGAAGCGGCGACATCGCGACCTCTGCGAGCAGGTCCTCAAGGACCAGCGCATCATCGGGGATTCCAAGGCAATCCGAGAGGTCATCAGCCTGTGCAACCGGGTGGCTTCGAGTTCCGCCAGCGTGCTGCTGCTGGGTGAGACGGGGACCGGCAAGGAGCTGTTTGCCAAGTACGTGCACAACGCGTCGCTGCGCGCGGATGAGCCGTTCATCGCGGTACACTGCGCGGCGTTGAGTGAGACGCTGCTCGAAAGCGAGCTGTTCGGACACGAGAAGGGCGCGTTCACCGGGGCGGTGTCGCAGCATGTCGGCCGGTTCGAATCCGCCGACGGCGGGACGATTTTCCTCGATGAGATCGGCGAGATTCCGCTGTCCACGCAGGTGAAGCTCCTGCGTGTGCTTCAGGAGCAGACGTTCGAGCGGGTGGGTGGTTCGAGCACGGTCCGGGGCGATGTTCGGGTGGTGGCGGCGACGAATCGCGACCTCAAGGCGGAGATCGTCCGCGGGAGGTTTCGGGAGGATCTGTTCTATCGGCTGAACGTGTTCCCGGTAACCCTCCCGCCGATGCGCAAGCGACGGGAGGACATCCCGCAGTTGGTGGACTACTTCGCGACGCACGCCGCGGAAAAGATGGGCCTGCCGCCGCCGCGCCTGAGCAACGACGCATCGGCGGTCCTGATGGGCTATGACTGGCCGGGCAACGTGCGCGAGCTTCAGAACATCATGGAACGTGCGGTGATTCTCTCGCACGGTGAGCCAATCGGAGTCAGCGATCTGCCGTTGGAGATCGCCGGGACCATTGCCGCGGAGGACGCACCGAAGAGCGACGGCTCATTGTGGGACTTCGAGCGGAGCATGATCGCAAAGGCGCTCAAGGACAGCGGATGGAATCAGACGCAGGCCGCACGTGCGCTGGGCATCAGCCGCGACAATCTGCGGTACCGCGTCAAGAAATACGAAATCACAAAGGACGGTTAACAGTGGATACCGAGGGTCGAATCAACCAGTTCAAGACGATGACATTGTCGGACCCGGACAATGAGCTGGGTCACTTCAGTCTTGCGCGGGCGTATCTGGACGCCGGCCTCTACGCGGAAGCGGAGCCGTCCCTCGTGCGCGTGCTCGAGCTGAACCCGCAACACTCCAAGAGCTATCAACTGCTTGGTGTGACGCTCAAGGAACTCGGGCGCCGCGACGACGCGGTGAACATTCTGAAACAGGGCTACGAGATCGCGACCAAGAGCGGCGACACGATGCCGCGAAACGGCATCGCGGAGATTCTCGAGGAACTCGGCGCACCGGTTCCCCAGGTTGCGCCGGTCGCGGCACCCGAGGCGCCGTCGGATGCGCCTTCTCCGGCGGGCGGCGGTTTTCAGTGCTCTCGCTGCGGTCGCCCGGACAATCAACTCGATGCGCGGCCGTTCAAAGGAGCGCTTGGCGAACGCGTTCTGGCGTCGGTCTGCAAGGGCTGCTGGCAGGAGTGGATCCCGATGGGCACCAAGGTCATTAACGAGCTCGGGCTGGCGTTGGCTGATCCACGTGCTCAGGACGCCTATGACGAACATATGAAGGAATTCCTTCAGCTTCATGACTGAGCGCGCCAGAAGCGCCGCTCCATGTGGTACCGGTTTTCAACCGGTGGATTCACTGATGCACGATTCACCGGTTGAAAACCGGTGCCACACGGGGCGTGCCACATGGACGTCGCGCGGGAGCAATGCCTTGGTAGACGGGGTTCAACAGTCTGGGGATGATCGCTCGGCGGCGGACATGCCTCCGGGAAACAGCGCGGTGGAGGTGGCCGCGCGGGGCGGGTTCGGTCCGCTAAGCCCGCTGGTGTCCCAAGCGTGGCATGGCAACGCGCGCCCTTGCGTGTCCTGCGGGCAGTTGGTTCGTCGTAACGCGGTGACTTGCGGTTCGTGCGGCGAGGACCTCTCCGACGTGATGATCGAGAAGATGCGTGCGCATGCGGGACCGTGGTACGTGCTCGAACACGTGCGGCCTTTCCCGGGCGTGACCTTTGAGCGGCTGGTGCGTCAGATTCGACGGGGCGTGTTGACGCGCACCACGATCCTGCGCGGTCCGGCGACGGACCATCAGTGGCAATTCGCCGGCGAGACGCCGGGGGTCAGCAAGTACCTTGGCGTCTGTTGGAACTGTCAGGCGAGCGTGTCAGAGGCGCAGGCGGCGTGTCCATTGTGTCGAACCGACCTGGGCGTCTTGAACGACTTGCCGGGGGCGGGCGCGCGATCCGGCGGAAGCAGCCGGTCGCCTGTCGCCGAATCCGCCGCGCTGCGTGAGTTGGCCGCGGTGGCCAGCTCGGTCCCCGAGCGGACCGAACCGGAAGACGACTACACGCGGATCGGCGCGTTGAAAGTGTGGTGGATCATCGCCGCCATGCTGATCGTCGTCATGGGCGTTCTGTTCGCCGTCGTGTGACTCCGCGAAGCGGATACGAAAGCCGTGGATCGGGCCGGAATCACACAAACCTCCTCGCAGATCATTCGCGTACCGCTCAATTGAGCAGTAGGTCTTGTCGCGATCTTCTCGAATCGGTAGCGTGGAGTGTGCTACTCGACGTGGTCGTTGAGCATACGCCAACTCTGCACCAGCTAAACAGGGAGGTCGTGCCATGTCGGACAACAGTGTTAGCACTTCGATGACGTGCGCCGCGTTGTTGATCATCGCATTGAGCGTCATTGGCGGGCGTGCGAACGCCGAGGAACTGACCATCTGGAATGGGATCGACGGTCAGGGGTCACTGACCGTCACCACCGATGACTACGGCTCGTTCGGCACGGGATTGGGTTGGCCGGACCTGTACGATTTCGGTCCGGACGTAGACCCGCCCGGCGAGCGGCCTTTCACATTCGCCACCACTCTCTTCGTCTTCGTCGACCCCAGCGAGATCGGCCAGGGCACGCATCGCGGCGTGCTGTCGACGCACCCTCTTCTGTTGAACCTGTACAGCAACGCCAACGTTTTTGGCGAGGTCACCAGCCCGAACACGCTCATCGACGCTCGGACGACCGCCAGCGGGTACAGCGTTCTGGGCGACGGCATGGATTTGCGTTGGACGTTGAGACAGGAGGTCTCGGTCGGACTTACGAGCCCGGGCGGACCCAGCGCGCGCCTCGAGCAGACCTACGTGATCACGAACCACGGTGACGAGACGCTCGAGTTCATCGTGGTCAAGCATCTCGACGAGGACCTCCCGGGGGACGGCGGCGGACCCTTTCACTTATTCGATTTTGTGGGCGTTGATTTCTCCGAATTCGGACGACCCCAAGTCTACGCTCAGGATCGGGAGTTGCCCCTCGGCGCAATCGTGCTGCGAACGCGCGAGGACATGACACTCAACCCGCGAACGGTGGATTTCGTTTACTACGTGGGCAAGCAGAACGCGCCCACGCCTCCAGGGAATCCCGCTTACCCCGGCGGGGAATGTCCGCCCCATGACTACGGTCTCGATACGGAGATATGGGACAACTACGGCGTGCCGAACTGCTGGAAGAACTTCGTTGCCGGTGTGGGTTACAACGTGCCCGGAACCTCGCCCCTTCCGATCGACGGCGACGGGTTTATTGGCTTGCAGGTGGAAGCAGCCCTGCCGCCCGGTGAGACCTATGAAGTGACTTTCGTCACCTCGTATGGTGCTCGCCCCATCGTGGATGTGCAGATTCCACCGGCGCTGTCGACCCAGACGATCGGGTACGATTCGACCACCGGATGCGGGGAGTTCTTGTGGAAGTTGAAGAATCGCAACCCGCTTGTCGCCGGCAAGGACCCCGCGTCGATCACCGAGTTCTACATCGACGTCGAAGCCGGTGACGGTGGCAACGCCTGCGCCACCATGACTCCGCCCCAAGGGTGGACTGTCACGTTGTGCGAAGGCGTCGACGGCAACGGCCACGCGCTCTACAGATTCTCGGGCGGCGACCCCATACCGATCGGCGGTAAGGTCATCGGCCGTCTCGAAGTCGATACCAACGGTCTCGTCGAGAGTACGAACCCGCTGACGCAAATAGCGGTTCCGCCTCTGTCAGTAGTACTCCACGGGGCGCAGGATCAGGAGGACGCCGAATGCAACTTCAACTTCGGTCCGACGGTTCACGGTGACTGGGGTATCCGCACGATCGCGACGGCGTTTTTGCCGGTACCGTCCGCGGACGCACGGTCGAGGATCGCGCTGGCCCTGCTGTTCTCCACCGGCGGCATCATGCTTCTTCTTGGACCGGCACGGTCGAATCGTATTCAGACACAACTACAACCGAGGAGGTGACACAATGCGACACTCTCATCACGCACGTTTCCTACGGGCAACCGCCCTGGTCTTCATTCTCTCGGCGGGCGTTCAATCGTTCGGAGCGCCGGTTACGCTTTGGAACGAGGTCACGGGTGACGGGTCGCTGACCGTTACGGTGGACGATTTTGGGTCCTTCGCCGACGGTTTCGCGGGCGGACCGGCCATGCCGGATCTCTTCAATCCCAGCCCGGACCCGGTGGAAGGAGAACTCTTCGAGGAGTTCGCTACCTTCGCGACAGAGGTGTTCCTGTTCGTCGATCCGAGTGGCGACGGAAACGGTACGCACCGGGCGGTGCTCTCGACGCACGCGGGTATTCTGAGCACCTACGAGAACGGCAACATCGATTGTGTTATCGTTCAGGAGAACTCGACCGACAATCTGCCAACGTCGACGGACAGCGAGTTCAGGTGCACCGGGGACGGGTTCGCTATCACGTTTGTGTTGACACAGACAGTCTCTGCCGCGCCGGACGGCCCGCACGGTGAAGCCACCGCCGAACTCGAACAAACCTATGCAGTCACCGCCGAAGGGCTCGCGCCGCTTGACGTCACCCTGGTCAAGCACATTGACGAGGACATGCCTTGGGGCGGAATTGTTAACTTCTACCTCGACGATATAGTCGGCGCGGACTTCGCGGAACTCGCCCGGCCGCAGGTGTATGCGCGTGATCGCGATTTGAACACCGCCGTTGTGACACTGCGGACGCGGGAGGATATGTGGACTGACCCAAGAACGGTCGACTTCGTCTACTACCCCGGCAAGCAAAATCTGCCACCGCCGCCGGGGAACCCGAACTATCCGACCGCCATCTGCCCCGTGCAAGATTACGGTACGGACTTCCAGATTTGGGACAACTACGGAGTTCCCAACTGCTGGAGGAACTACGTGCCCGGTGTCGGCTACGACGTGCCGGGCGAGACGCCGGACGTTCAAGGCGACTCGTTCATTGGTCTGCAAGTCAATGCCCGATTGGCCGACGGTGGCAATCCGTATGAGGTGACGTTTGTGACGCGATATGGCCACGGACCGCTTGACGCCGCCCCACAGATCATGCATGAGCGCGGTCGACCGGGGCAGACACGGCCTCACAGTGGTTATATCGACCCGCGCACCGAGGTGGCTTTTCCACCGCTTGAACCCGAGCCCGAGGGACTGACGGAAGCGTACATCAAGTTCAGCGATCACGTCTTCGATTGCGACGGTCTGGACCTGCTCCCGGACAACTTCGCCCTTTCGGAAACGGGTAACGGCAATCCGCCGGAGGTTATTGCCGTGGAGAACGCCAATCCCCCGCACCGCGTCTACTGGCGCGTCGAATGGGATCGCCCGCTCACGTTGCAGGAATGGACGACGCTGCGCGCCGACGCGTGCAACGTCAATGGGATTCCGATCAAGATTGAAGGTGATCTCGGTCCGGGTGTAGCGGAGCCGGACCGGGTTGATTTCGCGTTCCTGCCGGGCAACGTCGATCAGGACGAAACCAACGCACCATTCGACCTACTCGTCTTGCGTCAGTACTTGAACCACGTCGCCGTGCCCGTGTACGGCACGTTGGAAGATGTGGCCGATGCAGACCGCAACAGTGTGATCACGCCGTTTGACTTGCTGCGTTTCCGACAGCTTGTGAACGGGATTCCCCCGGCGACACAGCCATGGGCGGGCGAATCGCTCAATCACCAACAGCCGTAGCGGAGCGGACGATGCCCAAGACCGGGCTGGTTCTCGACGACCTCTTCCAAGGGCACTTAACGGGGCAGGGACACCCCGAGCGACCGGAGCGCCTGCGACGCATTACCGATGTTCTCGTGACGCGCGGGCTGGTGGAGCGGTGCGCTCGGATCGAACCAACACGCCTGGCCCCGAGCTTCGTCAAGAGGACGCACACCGATCAATACGTGCAGCGATTGATGGAAGCGTGCGAATACGGTGAGCCCTTTATCGACACGCCGGACAGTGGGATCTGCACGGAGAGTTACGATCTCGCGCTGCTGGCGTGCGGGTCGGTACTTTCCTCGGTGGATGCGGTGATGTCGGGCGAGGTGGCCAACGCTTTCTGCGCCGTCAGACCGCCCGGGCACCATGCCGAGCGTGACCGGTCGATGGGGTTCTGCATGTTCGCCAACGTGGCCATCGCGGTGGATCACCTGCGCGAGAAACACGGTGTGGGTCGCGTTCTGATTCTGGATTGGGACGTACACCACGGCAACGGCACGCAGCACATTCTCGAAGAAGATCCCGACGCGATGTTCATCAGCATCCACGGGCATCCGTACGCGGTTTACCCGGGAACGGGGTTCAGCGAGGAGACCGGTCTCGGCGCCGGGGTCGGCGCGACGCTGAACGTTCCGATGCCGCCGGGCAGCGGAGACGCGGAGTATCGCGAGGCGTTCGATCGCCACATTCGCGACGTGCTCGAATCGTTCGACGCCGAATTCCTGCTGGTCAGCGCGGGTTTTGACGCCCATCGTCTCGATCCGCTGGCCCCTATCAATCTGGAGGCGGAATCGTTTGACTGGATGACGCGGTTGATCCTCGACACCGCGGACACGCACTGCAAGGGCCGACTCGTCAGCGTGCTTGAGGGCGGATATCATCTTGACGCGCTGGGCGAGTGCGTCGCCGCTCACGTGACGCTGCTCGCCGCCCGGGCGGAATCCAATGGGTCAGCGGGTGCCGCCGAGCCCGCGTGACCCCCCGCGTGGCAGGCTGATCGGGTCATTCCACACGATCAGCCGACGAGGGGTCGTGCGTCGATCGGGCGTATCCCGTTCTGGGTGGCATTGGCAGGTGCGTCACTCGCTTCGAACGGCGATCCGCATCGTTGTCATTCCGAGTGCAACGAGGAATCTAGCCGGAATGTCCTTCCAGCCAGATTCCTCGTTGCACTCGGAATGACAGATGTGGCTCGCGACGTGCGTACCCAACCGTAGCGGGCCGCCGCGCGCGAGAATCGCCGCCTGTCTTGGGATGCACCCGCATCGATTCGACGGGGCTTCAACTCCTGATGGCCAGCAGCTATGATGGCACGCTCGTGCGGTCGATCGATCGATCAGGAGGGTGAAGGCATGCACGGATTCCGTACGCTGTCCACGTCGACCGCTCTAGCGGGTCTGGCGATGGCGGCCGCTGCTCTTGGGAACAACAACCTCAACCCCGAAAACTCGTTGTGTCTGGACCTCAGGGGCGCCGGCGCGGCCAACGCGGAGGGAACGTGTCTGAGCGCCGACGCTGAGTGCGAGGGTGCTCCGATTGCGCCCGGCGTGCTGCAATGCACGGACAATGACCACGACCCGCTCAACGGCGGCGCGTGCGTCGATCGGGCGTGCTATGGAACACTGCCGAAATAGCTTTCCGATTTACCCGACGGCGGGGACGGCTCGGTAGTTCCATTTGGGCAAGAGGGCATCGAAGACGATCTTCATGTTCTTCTTGAATCCCTTGGCGCACTGGCGGCCAATCTCGTAAGGCTTGTCCAGGATGTTCACGGTCACCTCCAGGCCGGCCCATTTCTTTGGTTCATCCGACTAAAGCGTACTTCGTCTCGTGGAGGGCGAGGATTCTGAGTTTGAAGAACTCGTGGTCCCGGAACCCGTAGGCTTGTCGCTTCATGGTCTTGATCTTGTTGTTGGTGCCTTCGAGCGGTCCAGTCGAGATGGGGTAATCGTAGTAGGCCAAGATGCCGGTGCGGTAGGCGGCTATGGTCTTGGCGAATTTCATG
>JAJDDR010000558.1 GCA_029260255.1 Phycisphaerae bacterium | reverse complement strand
GCACTGACCACGCGTTGCCAAGGAACGAATCGAGCGGCTCGGAAAACGCGCAGAGTATCCGGCGGTGGCGCCGAACCTCGAGCACGCGTGCGGACATCAGCCAAGCGGGAAGTCCGACGAATGCGACTCGGAACAACATCGCACACTCCAATGATGCAGTCGGCCGCGCGTGCGGAGTGTTTATCACGTGGTCGCGGGCATAACAATGGGGTGATCGCCTCCATGACGCAATGTGTCACCCCCCCCAGGGAACGAAGTGTCTCACCTGCGCGAATGCGTCCCGAGCGGATCAGACAATGGATCGGCCCCCGTCGACGTTGATCACTTGTCCGGTCACGTAGTCACCGTGCTCGCAAAGGTATCGAACGACCCGGGCGATGTCATCGGGCGATCCCGCCCGCTTGAGAGGTACCTTGGCAATCAACTCGGCGCGGGTCTCCGCGTCGTACGATTCCGGGAACTCGGCGATACCGGGCGACACGGCGTTGACCTGCACGTCGGGAGCCAGCGATCGAGCCAGCGCACGCGTCAGATTGATCAGCGCCGCCTTTGACGCGCAATACGCCAGGTGTCCGCTCCACGGCCGATCGGCCGAGATATCCGCGAGATTGACGATCTTGCCTTGGAGACGACTGAGGTGCGGCGCTGCGTAGTGGCAAAGACCCGCGACGGCCGTCAGATTGACGCGGAATGTGCGTTCCCAACGGTCGGCATCGAATTCATCCAGCGCCATCGGCTCGAATACGGAGGCGTTGTTCACCAGAACGCCCGGCGATCCCAGCCCGTCAACCGCCTCCTGAACGATCCGACTCCACTCGCCGGGCACGCTCAGATCGGCTCGGATGAGACAACAGCGGCGCCCAAGCGAGTGAATCGCGTCGGCCACCCGCGCCGCGTCCTCGTGGGACGTACGGTACTGAATCGCGACATCGCAACCACCGCGCGCCAACTCCAGCGCAACCGCCCGACCCACACGGCGGGCCGCTCCGGTGACCAGCGCCGTTGTACCATGCAAATCCATAAGGGTCCGACCCGTTGCCCAGTAAAGCGATCGCCCTACTCGTCCGCGTCCTCCTCGTCGTCCCCCGAGACGTCCGGAAGCTTGTGCATCTGCCACACGTCCGAGGTGGGCGTCGGCTTGACCGACGGGCGAAGCAGATGGTCGCGGTACCGTCGCGACAGGCGGACGAACGCCACCACGCTCAATACGAACATCGCGATCAGGCAAATGCCGTACACGAACATGCCGATGCTGATCGCCGGCAGGATGCTGCCAGGCCCCGGCGGATCGATCTTCTCATGCCGGACCGCAACGTCACCGTGCCCCTGAGGACCGCGCGCGACCGCCATCCCCCAAGCGAACATCAAGATCACCAGACCGATGCACAGGACCGCGTAACCCGCCCGAAGACGCTGCTGGTCCGTAGAGCCCGATTCCCAAGTCACGATGCGTCCTCCGGCGTCGACCACGGCAGATCGGCGCGTGGGTTGTGCTGCAACGACTCGGCCAGTGCCTCGACGGCGGCCTTCTGTTCGTCGCTCAATGCAGGCGGTGTCACAACGCGGATAACCACGAACTGGTCGCCCGGCGGCTGTCCCTCGAGTGCGATTCCCCTGCCCCGCAGTCGAAGTCTCGCCCCGCTGCTTGTGCCCGGAGGAATCGTAACCGTGACCATGCCGTGAAGCGTTGGCACATCGATGCGCGTCCCCAGCAGCGCTTCGGTAACCGAAACGGGTACCTCGATCGAGATGTCCCTGTCTTCCCGCCTGAAATACGCATGCGGATGGACGTCGCACACGATAAAGAGGTCGCCCTCCGGCGCGCCGCCGGTGCCCGAGTTCCCCTTCCCGCGTACGCGGATGCGCTGCCCCGGCTTCACCCCCGCCGGAATCCGTACCGAAATCGACTCGCGCCGCTGATTCACCTTGATTCGATCGATGTCCACCGTCGACCCTCGGATCGCCTGCTCAAAGGACAACGCCACGTGACGGTCGACGTCCCCGCCGCGAACCGCCTGCCGCGAAGCCTGCCCCGCGCCCCGCGCCCGCCCGCCGCCGAATACTTGGTCGAACACGCTCGCCCTGCGGGGCGACTGTCCCCCACCGAACGCCGTGAAAAGATCCTCGAGATCCTCGATGTTGATCGCCGACCCGTTGCCCCACTCGTACTTGCCGGGATCGCCACCGCCGGCGTGGGCAAAATGGCCGATTCCCGCGCGGCCGAACTGGTCGTACTGAGCGCGCTTCTCCTGGTCGCTCAGAACCTCGTACGCCGCCTGGATCTTCTTGAATCGATCCTCGGCGCCCTTGTCCCCGCGGTTTCGGTCCGGGTGGAACTTCTTCGCCAGCTTGCGATGCGATCGCTTGATCTCATCGTCCGATGCGCCGCGTTTGACGCCGAGAATGTCGTAGTAGTCTTCGCCCAACGTGTATCTGCCGCTCCGCACTCCGCGCCGGGAACCGCCCCCGCGCGACGCGTCCCATTCTACGGACGCCGGAACCCGTTGAAAAGCCGCCCCCATTCCTCGTTCCCCCCCCTCGCCATTCGACATTCGCCATTCCCCGTTGCCTCGCTTTGCAAACCGGGGTTCGCACGGTACTTTGCCCCATTCTCAACGGTGCGCGATCGAGGAGCGGCGAAACGACATGAGCGGTGTGCTGGAAAAAACCTACGATCCCCGAACCGTCGAGCGCGAAATGCTCGAAGCATGGGAAAAACACGAAGCGTTCCGCGCCACGCCGGACGATCGCCCGCGCGACAAACGCTTCGTCGTCATGATCCCCCTGCCAAACGTCACCGGCGTCCTCCACCTGGGTCACGCCATCAACAACACGTTGCAGGACGTCGTCACGCGCCGCCACAGAATGATGGGCTGCAACAGCCTCTACCAACCCGGTACCGACCACGCCGGCATCGCCACCCAAGCCGTCGTCGAACGCCGCATCTTCCAGGAAGAGAACAAGACGCGCCACGACCTGGGTCGCGACGAGTTGGTCCGACGCATCTGGGAGTGGAAGGCGGAATACGAAACCACCATCCTCAGCCAACTCAAGAAGATGGGCTGCTCCTGCGATTGGGACCGCGTCCGCTTCACGCTCGACGAACGCTACAGCGACTCGGTCCACGAGACCTTCTTCCGCTGGTTCGAAGCGGGCCTCATCTACCGCGGCGAACGGCTCGTCAACTGGGACACCGAGCTGCGCACCGCAGTCGCCGACGACGAGGTCTACCATCAAACAGTCAAAGGCCACTTCTGGCACTTCAAGTACCCGCTGAAGGACCCACCCGCCGGCGGTCCCACGCACCTCGGATTCGCCACCACGCGACCCGAGACCATGCTCGGCGACGTCGCCCTCGCGGTGAATCCGAAAGACGAACGATACACGGCGCTCGTCGGAAAGTCGGCCCTCGTCCCGCTGTTCGACCCGCCACGCGAGATTCCCATCGTCGCCGACGAGTGGGCCGATCCCGAAAAGGGCACCGGCTGCGTGAAGATCACGCCCGCCCACGACGCCAACGACTACGCCGTCGGCGTCCGTCACAACCTGCCCATGATCAACATCATGACGCCCGAACGCGAGGTCAGCGACCAGGGCGGTAAATACAAAGGGATGAAGTTCCCCGACGCCCGCAAGGCAGTCGTCGCCGACATGGACGCCCTCGGCCTGCTCGACAAGATCGACGACCTCGATGTCGACCTGCCGCACAGCGACCGCAGCAAAGCCCCCATCGAACCCTATCTCTCGCCCCAGTGGTTCGTAAGAATGGGCGACATTGACGGCGGCGTCACACTCGGCGACGGAAGCAAGACACCCGGTCTCGCCCAAGCGGCGATCGACGCCGTCACAGACCGCCGCGTCAAGGTCTACCCCGAGCGCTACGCCAAAACCTACGTCGACTGGCTCAGCGAAAAACGTGACTGGTGCATCAGCCGCCAACTCTGGTGGGGGCACCGCATTCCCGTGTGGTCGAAGCCCGCCGGCGACGCGGCAGCGCTAGACAAGATAGCCCGCGAGACGGAAGCAACTCTCGGCGCCGACACCCGATTCGCCCTGAGGCGCGAGATGACCACGAAGGGCGAGCGGTTCATCACCGTCTGCCTCGCGCGAGAAGATCGCGCCACCGTTGAGAAGCTCGAATCCGCCGGCTTTGAACAGGACCCCGACGTCCTCGACACCTGGTTCAGCTCCCAGCTTTGGCCCTACGCAACACTCGGCTGGCCCGAGAAGACCGCCGACCTGGATTTCTACTATCCCGGCACCGTTCTGATTACCTCCCGCGACATCATCACCCTGTGGGTCGCGCGCATGGTGCTCAGCGGATTGTACAACTGCGGGCAGGTGCCGTTCCGCGACGTCTTCATCCACCCGAAGATTCTCGACGGCCGCGGCGAGACCATGAGCAAGTCCAAGGGCAACGGCGTCGACCCCCTCGACGTCATCGACATGTACGGCGCCGACGCCATGCGCTACTCGCTGGCCGACATGACGACCGAAACACAGGACGTCCGCATGCCGGTCGAATACAAGTGCCCCCACTGCGAAGCGCTCACCGTCCAGACCGCTCAGAACATGCAGGCCAAGACGGTCCCTTGCAAGGGATGCAAGAAGACCTTCGCCACGCGCTGGGCCGACCAAGCCACTATCGACGAGCACGGCCTGGCCAGAATCGTGTCCGACAAATTCGAGATCGGGCGCAACTTCTGCAACAAGCTGTGGAACGCGGCGCGCTTCGCCTTCATGAACCTCGAAGGCGTCGGCTGCGACACGCTCGACCTCGCGGCACTTCCCACCGAAGACCGCTGGATTCTCGCCCGCCTCTCGCGGACCATTCAGCGCGTCAACACGGGCTTGAGCCGATACCAGTTCTCCGCGTCGATCAAAGAGCTGCGCGATTTCTTTTGGGACGCCCTCTGCGACTGGTACATCGAGCTGACCAAGGCCCGCATGCGCGACGGAAAAGACGGCGCCGCCGCCAAGCAGACGCTCGCGTTCTGCCTCGATCAGATCCTGCGCCTGCTGCATCCGTTTACCCCGTACATCACCGAGCGCCTCTGGGGCCAACTGAACTCCGTCGCGCCGAAGCGAGGCCTGCCCGGTCTCGCCGAGCCCGCCATGAGCGACCTGCTCATCACCGCCGAGTTTCCCCCGCAACACGGGTGGGAACTGCTCAATGACCAGGCCGTCGTCGATACGTTTGAGACGCTTCAAACGGTTACCCGGGCGGTCCGTGATGTGCGACAGCGGAACAACGTCCCGCCGAAAAACGCCGTGACCGCCACAATCAACGCACCCGCCGACCAACTCGCCGCCCTTCGCGAGCAAGCGACCGTCGTCCAGCGGCTGGCCAACATCGGCGAGCTGAACATGGCGTCGAACGCGACAAGACCCGCGAATTCCGGTACCGTCGTGGTCGGGGCGGTGCAGATATTCGTCCACGACATCACCGATGATGCCGTCGAGCGGCAGCGACTCGAAAACGAATTCGCCGACGTGCGAAAGCAGATCGCCGGCAAGGAGAAGAAACTCGCCAACGAGGGTTTCGTGCGAAACGCCAAGCCGGAAGTCGTCGAAGCGGAACGCGAACGACTCGCGGGCCTCAACGAAAGAAGCCAAACGCTGCAGCAGAGTCTCGAACTGCTCCAGTAATCGCGGAGCAAGGCGGGCCCATGGTATTCAGCACAGCGAGCAAGGCGCCCGGAACGACGTCGTGATGGAAACTCGCATCTGAGGGGCAAGATGATCATCAGAAGTGCGCTCAGTACTGATACGGACCCGCGCGGCGCGGCCGCCGAAATATGCGAGGCCGTCGCGGGCTTCGCGCCCGATGTGGCCGCCCTCTGGATCTCGCCACATTACGGACCCGAATACGAAGATGTCGTAAGTCGCGTCCGAGACACGCTCAACCCCCGCAACCTGATCGGCTGCACCGGCGAGAGCATCATCGGACCGAACGCGGAGGTCGAGTCCGCGCCCGCCGTCGCACTGTGGGTCGCGTCGATGCCGGAGACGCGCGTTCTCCCCTTTGTTCTCGATCAAAACGACCTCATCACGCTCGAAACCGACGAAGACTGGCAGGAACGCCTCGGCGTCAGCCCCGAGTCCGTCCCAACGTTCATCCTCCTCCCCGACCCCTTCTCGGTACATTTCGACGCCTGCCTCAGTCACATGGACGATGCCTTCCCCGGCTCGACCATCGTCGGCGGCGTCGCCAGCGCCGCACGGGCGCCGGGTGAAAACCGACTGTTCCTCAACGATCAGATCCTCCGCCAAGGACTCGTCGGAATCTCGCTCACCGGCAACGTCCGCGTCAGCACCGTCGTCTCCCAAGGCTGCCGACCCATCGGAGAACCCTTCGTCATCACCAAGGCCGAGTCGAACGTGATCCTCGAACTCGGCGGCAAGAACGCATACTCCGTACTCAAAGAGGTCCATTCTCACGCCGCCAGCGCCGACCAGGAGCTCATGCGCCAGGGCGTCAACGTCGGCCGCGCCATGGATGAGAACCGGCGCACCTTCGGCGTCGGCGACTTCCTTATCCGCAACATCGCCGGCATCGTCGAAAACAAAGGGCTCGCCGTAACCGACTGCTTCCGCGCCGGCCAGACCATTCAGTTCCACGTGCGCGACGCCGCATCCGCCCACGCCGAGATGCGCACCCTCCTCGGATCCCGACTCGAGAAGATGGACCGCCCGCCCGCCGGTGGGATGCTCTTCAACTGCAACGGCCGCGGAACGCAACTCTTCGGCGAAAAGGACCACGACGTCCGCTTGATCAACGACGTGATGCAGCACTGCCCCATCGCCGGGTTCTTCGCCGCCGGTGAGATAGGCCCGGTCGGCGGCAGGACATTCGTCCACGGCTTCACCAGCAGCCTCATCCTCTTTCACGAGACCTGAACCCCCGGGTCCGCGACACCATCGACCGACTCCGGCAGAGTGTCCTCGCGCGGTTTATGGGTCGGAGGATGATGCCGGATCCCGCGCCATCGGGCACATAGAGGAGTCGAAAGTGCAGCAGCAACCACTCGGGTTCGACAGTCGCTGCATCGCCGGCCCGGGGAAGCACACAGTCACGGGGAAAATCGGCGATTCGTAGTCCGCACTGTCAGAATCCGTCACCACACAAGTGAACCCAATGAATGAAACCCCGAGATTCGTGCTGGCTTGGGAGGACGGTCCAATACACTGAATGCCAGTTCACGCAGTTGGTGAAGGAGCGACATCACGGGGCGGGCATCGGTTTGTGTCATTCTGTTCGCGGTGATCGGGCTGAACGACCGCGCATCGGCGCAAACCCCCGACAGTTCCCAACATCAATGACGACGCAAAGCACTTGAATCACATTCAGGTGGCCGGGAGTCGATCATGTTACTCCTTCGAAGGCACGAGTGGCGTCGTGGGTCGCTTCATACCGATCACCGGCGGGAACGGGGCGTATGCCCGCGACGGAGGGCTCAGCAAGGCAACTGGTCCCGGAACCCGCTGGCAAAATCTGTTGTGAAGATGGAGGACGGGAGCGACGACGCTGTCGACGGCATGACCGATGGGATCGATTTCACGCCTGCTCCGAAGCGGCTGGGAGAGTGTTGCCGGCTTCGGCTCGAGGATGAACTCGGCCCGGGAACTCCCGGGTTGCCCATACGTCAAAGACGTAGTGCTGGACGCGTGGTTCGATCGTGACGTGCGACCCCCGCATGCAAGGGCCCCGTTCCAGCTGGAGGCCAAGCGTCGATGGCGTAAGTGGCTGAGTCGTCGTCGTCGGGCCGGTGCCCTTGATTGGGCGTCGTCCTCCCGACTGCTGGCCCGCCACCCGCTGCCTCAGCCGCGTGTTTCGCACTTGGTGTGCCGTTCCGCAGCGAACCCGTCATCCGAGGAACCGCATGCGTCAATCGCGCACGTACGGGTCTGTGGCCCCCCCGGGGGAGCGATTCCACAGGGCCACGCAGCTATTGTGCAGTGATACTGCAATTCCTTGGTCGCCATGGCACCCTGTCAGGCCGCCGTTTGCAGCCGCGATCCGCGTGGCGGTCTGCCCCGGCCGATCGCGCAACCGAGCCGCGATCCTCCGTCGGGAGCGCCCTTCGTCACCCAGCGCCGCTTCGACAATCCCCACCGGCGGAAACCCGCAGCGGAAGGAAAGACCTTCCTGTTGTGCGTGGCATAGGTAATCCCCCGGTGGCATGCCCAAGCCGAAGGCGCGAGCATGTTTCCGGCTTTGATTATGACACGCGCGGCGAATGCCCGGTATGATCCACATGGTGCGGCACTCATCACGCTTAGAGGATGTCGACGCTCGGCGCGGGGGGGCGTCCTGAATCGCCATAAGGAGAACCGGTGCGATCCATCGCGGTGATCAATCAGAAGGGCGGCGTCGGCAAGACGACGACCGCGGCCAACCTCGCCGCGGCGCTCGCGGCGGAGGGCAAGAAGGTGCTGGCGATCGATCTCGATCCGCAGGCGCATCTGACGATCAACCTCGGCGCCGAGCCCCGGAGTGACAACGGCGGGATCTACGCCGTGATGACCGACTCCGCGCCACTCGACAAAGCAGCGATCAAGGTACGGAAGAACCTGTGGCTCGCCCCGTCGCACATCGACCTCGCCGCGGCGGAATCGGAACTGGTCAGCGTCGTCGGGCGCGAGGTGATTCTGCGCGACGCCATCGCGGCGCTGCCCAAGCCGATGGACTTCCTTCTGATCGATTGCCCGCCGTCGCTCGGCATCCTGACGATCAACTCCCTCGCGGCCGTCAACGAGGTGTTCATTCCGCTGCAACCGCATTTTCTCGCGCTTCAGGGACTGGGCAGACTCCTGGACGATACGGTCCGTCTCGTGGCCAAGCGCATCAACCCGGCGCTTTTGGTGACCGGCATCGTCCTGACGATGTACGAGGGCACCACGCGGCTGGCCAACGAAGTGGTCGAGGACGTCAAGGCGTTTCTCGAAGCCTCGCGGAATCTGGACTGCCCGTGGTCCAACGCCAGAGTATTCGACGCCGTCATCCGGCGCAACGTGAAGCTGGCCGAAGCACCGAGCCACGGGCTGTCGATCTTTGACTACGCGCCGCGCTGCAACGGTGCGTTGGACTACGCCCGCCTCGCGGCCGAGGTCCTGGGCAAGGTGGAAGCGGAGAAGCCCGCCGTCCCCGAGAAGGCCACTGAGGAAGCGCCGACCGATACGACGATCAAGATGCCCGACGCCGCCACGCCGCCGGCGCCCCCTTCCTCGGATGTGGCCAACATTGCCTGACGCTTCGCTGTTCACTCGGTGGCGCACGGCGCGGGTCAAGGCTGTGTGGCTCGCTTACTGGGTCGCGCTCTTCCTGGTGATGCACACCCCGCGCGAGCACCTTCCCGAAGTGCACGTATCGAACCTCGACAAGGTCACGCATTTCACCGGTTACGCGCTGCTGACACTCTTGGGCGGAGCGTACGCCCAGCGCGCGGGCAAGACCACGACAACGCGATGGTGCGCCTTCTGGTTCGTTCTCTACGCGGCGTACGCGGCCGTCGACGAGTTGACCCAGCCGTTCGTCAATCGCAGCGCGGGCGTTGCCGATTGGGCGGCCGACGTGTTGGGTGTCGGCGTCGCGCTTCTGATCGTGCGCCTCGGGAGACCGGCGGAACACGCGGCGCGTTGACGCGCTCGCTCTCGGGTTCTACAAACACGCGCGATGACCGAGCCGGGGTTGGACAGTGTGCATGCGCCGGACGCGCTTCATGAACGCCGCGAGCGCGTGTTCATGGTGTTCGCCGGGATCTTCCTCGCGTCGATGGCGATGCTGAACGTCATCGGGATCACGCGGTTCGTCCACATCGGCCCGCTGGCGCTCGCGGTCGGAGTGCTGCCATACCCGCTGACGTTTCTGTGTACCGACTTCATCAGCGAGTTCTACGGCCGGCGCCGGGCGAACTTCGTCGTCACGGTCGGGGTGCTGGTCAACGGGCTGGTGCTGGGCACGCTGTGGCTGGGTGATCGCCTGCCCGCGGTCGCGCCGGCGATGCAGCCACCGTGGCAGTCGCTGGTCATCGCGGAATCGGTCACCCTGCCCGACGGGGAAGTCCTCACCGGCGAGTTGCAGACGTTTCACCTCATCTACGCGTGCATGCGCGGGGCAGTGCTGGCCTCGATGGTCGCGTATCTGGCGGCGCAGTTCTGCGACGTCTACCTGTTTCACTTCTGGAAGAAGCTGACGCGCGGCAAGCACCTGTGGCTGCGCAACAACGGCTCGACGATGATCAGCCAGCTCGTCGACGCGACGGCCGTCATCTGCATCACGTTCGGCGCGAGCTACCTGGCCGGCGAGATCGCGATGGAGCAGATGCTGGTCTTCATTCGCGACAACTACATGTTCAAGGTCGCGATCGCCGCCTTGGATACGATCCCCTTCTACATTGGCGTTCGCATCCTGCGCAGCTACCTCCAGATCGACCCGACGCGGGCAGCGCGCTGAAGCTTGGATCGCGGTTGCAACGGCGCCCACGAGTCTGTATACCTCTTGACTCGTTTTGTGTCTGACGAAAGGGAAACGTACGTGCCGGATCGCTTCAACCGATTGAAGAACGCGGATTTCGCCGATGGCGCCAAACGCCCGCGGAACTGGAACTTCACCGCCGAGGACACCGTGGAATGGACCTTCGCCGACGAAGAGGACGGCGTCACCCGCGCCGTCGTCGTCCGCAACGGGGGACCGGCGGCCGACGGCTACTTCAGTCAATTGGTACGCTGCAAACCCGACCACTGGTACCGCATCGAGACGGTGGTCACGAGTCGCTGCGACGGACACGGCGGCGCCGCGACATTCGTCGTGCCGCGCCGGTCTGACCGCGAATGGGGTGACCCCGTGTGCCTCGCGGTCGTTTCGCGCACCTTGGGCCCGGCAACGCTGCGCGCGTACTACCACGCACCCTCTGATGCGAAGTCCTTCGAGTTGCGCGTCGGCATGTTCGACGCGAGCGGGGAGCTGACGCTGCACTCCGCCCTGGTGATCCCGAACATCGAGCCGGAGGTACGCGGCAACCCCCTCGCCGTGCCGCCTCCGCCCTATACGTACCCCACGCCTCGAAGGGTCCGGCGGGTGTGCGTATGCGACGACGTAGCCGAGGAGCGCCCGCTGGTCGCGCTCCTGCGTCGACGTTTCGGCCGCGGCGCGATCGAGCATCGCCGAAGCGCGGGCACCCGCCCAACAGCGCTGAAGTCGGACGCGCTCATCATCGCGGGCAGCAAGCCGCCGGCGCGGGTCAGGAGCCTGAGCGGGCTCGAGCGTCTCGCCGAGCAGCAGTTGGTGATCGTGTCACTCGATGCGTTCGCCGAGATTGCCGCGTGCGGGCTGACGATGCGCACCATCGAGCAGGCGGACGACCCCATCTGCGCGAAGATCGCCTTTGCCAACTTCATCACCCGGGGTTTCGCGCTGAACGATGTAGCTCCGTGGGCATCAACGACCGGCGATGCGCGTGTGTACCGCCAGCGTCACTACCGCCGCGGCGCCACTCTGAACAGGCTGATGAAGGAGCACGGCTTCGTGGCGATTCTCGTGTCGGAAACGGACTCCGAATCGACTTCGGATCACCCGATCTGCCTGTACAAGGAGATCGCCGGCGGCGGGATCATTGTGTTCGACACCGACCCGATCGAGACCCTCCCGACGACGCGCGACGAAGCCAACCTGCCCGCGTTCGCGCTCTTGAACATGCTCGGCACCGACCAGGTGGCCGCCGGTCAATACACCGTCCCCGCCGATTCGGAAAAGGAGTGGAACAACGCACTGAAGGAACTCTCACTCCGACTGCCGTTGTTTCACCTCACCGGCACCGACCGGCACGACCTGCTCGTGGAAGTCGGCGGTGGAGCGTCACAGAACGCCCTGCCGGCGCCCGAGCGACCCATGATCCTGATTCGCTCGGGCCTGCGCGGGGACGACTTCGCCGGGCTGTACGGATGTGTTCAGTATCTCAAGAATCTCGTTCGGCCCGGACCGCATGCAAACCCGTACCTCGCGCGCCTGCTGCAACGGTACCGCCTCGCGTGGGTTCCGCTGAGCGCACCGTTCCAGCCGTCGGGATGGGATGAGTCGCTGTTCGCGTCGGCGGCCGAGGTCGACGGCGCCTTCGAGTCCGATTCCATCGCCGCCGTCATCGACGTGACCACCAGCCCCGTGCAGCAACTGCGTATCGTCTACGCGCGAGCCGGCGCCGCGTTCGATCGCCACGCCGGCCTGCTCGGCAGTCTCGCGTCGGCGTTCTCGTCGGGCCGATACACATACCGCGCGGTCGGTGAGGGTGAACACCTCGCCCGACGGGACGCACTGGCGTGGCGAAGAGCGCAACTGTCTCCGGTGGTGTGCGTCGATCAGAGCGTCTTCGATACCAGTCTGCACGCCGGCGCGTCGGTCGCGAGGGCGAATCTGATTCGGATCGAGGTGCCGGGGATGGGAGGCGACTTCGTCAGCAACTCGATCTGGCGAACCGATCTCGTGGCGACCACACTGGAACACGTGGTCGGCGTCCACTACGGAGTCCTCGCGATGAACCGAGGCTCGTCCCGCGTGGCGTTCGGGGACCACCCGCCGCTGGGACCCGGGGATATCATTGACATACCCTCCGGCGGCAAGCAAAACGGCCGCCGCAAGCGCGTCGGCTGATCAGACACGGGCGTTCGCAAACGCCGCTTTGATACGGGTGCGAGAGAGGACGAATCTTATGAGTGCGCCGGATTCCTGGCAGCGATACAAGCGGTTTCTCTGCCGTGTCGACGCGGTACCGCTCGGTCTGGACATCAGCCGGATGGGGTTTTCAGGGGATCGCTTCCTTCAAGACATGGCCAAGCCGATGGCGCGCGCGTTTGCGGAGATGGCAGCGCTAGAGGCCGGTGAG
>JAJDDR010000557.1 GCA_029260255.1 Phycisphaerae bacterium | reverse complement strand
GGACCTTCGGAAAACCCATCCACATCACCGCCGTCCAGGTGCCGAGCGACACGGCGGTGCCCGATCCCGAAGACGGCAGCGAACCGATCAGCATCATCAACGGCGGCGCGTGGCATCACGAGTGGGACGAGACCGTGCAATCCCAGTGGTTCCGGGAGTTTTGCGAGACGGCGCTCGCCCGCCCCTACGTCGAGACCGTCACCTGGCGAAACCTCACCGACGCGCCGGCCAATCCCCTGCCGAACGGCGGACTCATCAGGTCCGACCTCACGCCCAAGAAGGCGTTCGCCGAGTTGGGCGCGCTCCGAAGGGAAATCGTTCCCGGTGCAACCGCCCGATGACACCCGCGCCGATGCGGCGCCGCGCCGCGACCCGTCCCACGCGCTCATAGCGGGCACGCTGGCGCTCGCGACACTCGCCGCGGCGGCGTTCGTCCACAACAAGGTGCCGTTCCCGACGTCCGCAGAGACGCAGGGAACGCTGTCCGGTCGCATCAACCCCAACAGCGCCACCGCGGCCGAACTCGCCACGCTCCCGTCGATCGGCCCGACGAAGGCCGAGGCGATCGTCGCCTACCGGGAAAAGCACCGCGCCGCGGACCGGAAACCGTTCGAAACAGCCGAGGACCTGACGCGGATCCGCGGCATCGGACCGAAGACGATCGAGAAGCTCAGGAGTCGGGTTCGATTCGACGACTGACGTGATCGATATCGTCAGAGAGTGCCGCTCTGTGACACCAACTGGGCAGCACCGTGTCCACGCTCGGCCACCAGATCGACGTAGACTTCTTCGAACTGCCGCACCCACTTTTCAACGGACCATTCGCGGAAGGCCGTTTCCCGCGCCGCTTTCGCCATCGACTCGCGACGCGCGGAATCCGCATGCAAAGCGAGGACGCCGTCGGCGATCTCCTTCGGCTTCCGCGGCTGGATGATCAGACCGGTCGCGCCGTGCTTGACGATCTCGGTCGTTCCGCCGACGTCCGTGGCCACCACGGCAAGCCCCGCCGCCATCGCCTCCACCACGGCGATTGAGAGACCTTCCGAAAGAGAGGATTGAATCAGAAGATCGCACGCCTTCAATACCGCGGGAATGTCCCGCCGATGCCCCGTGAACGTAACACGGTCCGCGAGACCGAGGAACCGGACCTTCTCGGTCATCTCCTCAACCTGCGGGCCGGTGCCCACGATCAACTGGTGAACCTTCACGCCCGCGTCGGCGATAAGCTTCTGGGCGTCGACCAGGTAGGTGATTCCCTTGTCCTCCATGACCCGCCCCACGGTCGCGCACACGAACGCGTCCGCCGGAATACCGAACTCGGCCCGGATGTCGCTGCCCGCGTACCCGTTCTGCTTGTACAGGTCCAGGTCGACGCGGTTCAGCACGGTGATGCAGCGGTCCGCGAGGTGCGGGCTCTTCCTGACGATCTCGTCGCGAACGGCCTCCGCGCAGGGGAGAATGCGATCGAACCGGCGGATGATGTGGTCATCCAGAATCTCGATGTGCTTCAACCACCAGTACCGGCGAAGCGGCTGCCAGAACGTCACCACCGTGGCCGTCGGACGGCGTCGCGACGCGAGGTACCCGATGAGGTCCGTGCGGTGATCGTGCGTGTGCAGGATGTCGATCTCGCGCTCTTCGAGAACCGCGGCCAACTCCCGGATGGACCGAAAATCCCACTTGTGCCCGGCCGGGATGGAGACCGTCGGGATGTCGTACTGATCGAACTCGCGCAGAAACGGCGTGCGTGCCTCGGCATCGGCCCCGAAATCGGCAACGGTAACGTCGAATCGCTCGCGATCGGTGTACTTACCGATGGCGTAGAGGAGGGTTTCCGGACCGCCCACGATGTGGCTGGTCCGCCGAAAGTGCATCACGCGAATCCGCTCGCCCATCTCAATGTCACTCCTGTCCGCCCAGTGCCGTCTCCCTGCTCTTTTCGGATCGCAAGCGATGCGTCAACAACCCCGTACAGTCAACCCGGACCCTTCGACCCACTGGCGCCAGCGTAGCTTGAATCGTCCGATACCTCAAACCGCGACAGGGGTTCCGGGCGGTTTCCCTGGCGTGCCGTATCGCGACGGTTACGAGAGTCCACCGTAGGGCGAGCTAAGGGTGCCCCGCCCCATCTTGGGGTGGGGGAAGGACGAACGAGCGTGGGTTGTGACCTCGCGAATCAGTCCCCCGCCACTGGAAGCTGAGTGCGACGGGTGAAGGAGCACGAAGGGGCACCCATCCTCGAAGACCTTAGCCTAGGATCTTGTCGGTCTTGCTTTTCCGGATGCCCTTTTTTGCCTGTTGCGCGGTCTGAATGGGATTGAGCACTGCCACGTCGTAGCGGTGTTCGACCAAGAAGTCGCGCAAGCCGTACCAATAGTGGCCGGTGGCTTCCATACCGACAAGCACTTTGCCGGGCCCGCCGGCGTCCTTCAGGCGTGCGAGAATGCTTTGGTAGCCCGTCGCATCGTTGTTGAAGGATTGTGATCGTGCGACGCATTGGCCATCGCAATCGATGATACAGGCGACGTGTTTCTGCTTGGCGATGTCAATGCCGCAGAATCGCGTGTATCGTTTTTTGAGTGCCATGATAGTGTCATCCTGAATTCCGTGTGATCGGGGTGTCCTGAACCCAACTCAGCCCGCAACCTCATCCGTGATACGGAGCGTCTCTCCCGGCGCACCGGGAGATCTCCAACCAGCTCATTCGCGGCCATCTGGGCGGGGCCAGGGCGCAGCGGTCTTCTGGACGAGGCTCAAACCTCAAGGAGGAAATCGCTGCCCGTGCCCTGATCGACAGTCATTTGCAACTCAACGCGGGCCGTACGGTGCCACGGTCTGACCCTCGACCGGGAGCACTTGGTAGTAGCCATTGGGTGTTCCGGCACTGTAAGGCTCGAATGCGACCAACGTCGCGTCGATCAGCCGATCGCGCGCGATCTCGAAGTCGCTCCAGTCCAGACCGAGACAGTCACAGATCTTCTGTGTCCTTCCGGTAGGCGTGTATGACCCGATTTGACCGGGGCGGTATCGTCGGCCGTCGACCGATGGTGGTCTGGAGGACGGCTGATGAAATCCAGGAAGAGGCAGGTGATTCCTGCCCGGCTTGAAGCGGGGCGGCGACG
>JAJDDR010000556.1 GCA_029260255.1 Phycisphaerae bacterium | reverse complement strand
CAGGACGCGCATCTGGGGCGTGACCTGAATCATGACCCGACGCCCAGGAAGACTTGGCTCACCGCCGTCACCATCCCGGTGCTCTGCTGACCGATGAAGCGGATCCGCATCTTCGCCCCGCGCGGATGCTCCAATTCGATGATGCACTCCGACGCCACAGCCCGTTCCAGAGGGTTCAACTCGATGAACGTCGTGCCCGGATCCTGGTGACGCGACTTCGAGACGCGCGGAGTCGACCTCAGATTCCCCGCCGCAGGCGCGCTTCCGGTGCGTATCTTCCGTCTGGGCCTCGGTCCCGCCGGCGACGTGTTCAGGCCCGCGGACGACGATACCGGGCCGTTCAAATCACATCATGCACACTCACCGCAAGGACACGGTGGTGATGTTGTTCGGAGGGTTCATCGCGATCGTTTGCACATGCGGTAGCCGCGATCAGGGAGCGCGGAAGATGACGGTGACGTCGGCTTCGGGCGCGTTGAAATAGCCGAACAATGCAAGGTACAACGTCCGGGGTGAGAGAAGTCTGCGGCTGAAACGGACACGCTCAAACGCAAGATCCAGGTTGTTGTCGAAGCACTTGGCGTAGTGCAGAGCGAAATTGAGATTCGCGCAGGGAAAGAGCGTGTTCGTGTAGTTCGTCATGTAGACACGCTCGACGGACCACCCGACCGCGCGGCCGGCCTCGATCAGCGCGTTCTTCGAGAACATGTGTGTGTGGAACGGCTGATGCAATGTATGAACGTGTTTCTCTGAAGCTGAAAGGTCGATGGCATCGGCGTTGGGCGTCCCGATGAGGATGAGAGCCCCCGGTTTGGCCAGCCTGGCGAACGTCCGTAGCGTGGACCGCGGATCATCCACGTGCTCGACGAGATCCTGCGCGACGATGCAGTCGTAGGTGTCGCGCAGCGCGTCCGCACCGGCGAAGCGTTCCGAGTACGCGTCGTAGCCGGTCGCGTTGACGTACCCTTTCTTTCGGAAAAATGCGACCAGCAGCCCACTGCCGCAGCCGTAATCGAGGATGCTGTGGTCGCGCCGCAAACCGGCGCGCTTGAGACGGCGTGGGAAGGTCCTGTAGACGAGCCGCAACGCAGCGTCGTTCTTCTGAGTGTGGAACGGATAGTGCGCGTAGTACGCCCCCAGATCAACCACATCGCGCGAGTGGATGCTGCGGCACGACGCACAGCGCCACACGGTGAACCGCTCCTTACAGAATCGACGTACGTTCGACCGCACATCGGCCACTTCGGAATGAGCACCCAAGGTGTCCGGAGTGTCACAGACGTTGCACTTCCCGCCGTTTCGCATGCCGCGAATCCTAGTAGCGCCCACCCACCCAATCAATCCTGAAAACGGGGTCGGGAGTCGTTTCGCGCCGTGGCATCCGAATTCCAGGCATCACCGCCTCCATATCCGCACATCCTGATCTGATTCGCAGTGACACTTCAAAACGCGCCTCGATCGGTGGCATCCGAGAGCTCAACGCAATGCGCCCTCACGCCCAGCACCGACTGCGAATACGGTTGTATTCAGACCCGCCCCGAAACTAGAATGGACCCGTGATCGGGCCGAATCCACATTCCGGAGAACGGAGACCGGTCCCGCGAGCCGCCGCGGTGATGCTCCTACTTGTGTCCGCCGCCGCAGCGCAGATTCCGCCCGTCAACGTCCACGTCGTCGCCAACTGGGACGAGCATCCCTCGGACTACACCGCGGCCGACGTGTGGGCCGACGATCGCGGCTTCGCCTACATCTGCAACCGGTTCGGCCCGACCATCGACATCATGGATATCTCCGACCCAGCGCATCCCACCCACGTCACCACCTACGAGGTCGGTCCCCCGAACCAGTTCACCAACGCGAAGGACGTCAAGGTCGGCGACGGATTGATGTTCATCGGTCTGGACGACGACGGCAACGACGGCGTCGAGATCGTGGACGTGCGCGACCCGAGAAACCCGACGTACCTCGTCAACATCCGCGTCCCCGGTTTCGCTGACGTGCACAACTCCTTCTACGACGGCGGACTGCTCTACCTGGCCGACAGCCGCGACGCGGAAATCGCCATTATCGATCTGCGGCAGTTCGACCCCGACGCACCACCGACCAGCACCATCACCGAAGCACAATGGCTGATTCAAAACGTCGGAACCGTGTTCGTGCATGACATAACAGTGAAGGACGGACGGCTGTACGCGTCGGCGTGGGACAGTGGGCCGTGGATCTATGATGTCAGCGCGATTGACACTCTGGGGCCGGTGTTTCTGGCGTCGGCCCCGGGCGACAACACGCACTCGGCGTGGCCTACCCGTGACCAGCGCTGGATCGTCACCAACGAGGAACGCACCAACGGCGGACCGGTGAAACTCTACGAAATGACCCAAACCGGCGGCAGTTTCTCGCTCGAACTGCGCGACACGTTCGCCATCCCTATCAACGACGCACCCGCGTCGCACAACGTCTACGTCGTCGGATACCGCGCGTATTGCGCGTGGTACAACCGCGGGCTGATGGGGTTTGACATCAACCCCATCGACAAGACACTGGAACTCGTCGCGCACTTCGATACGTCAGTCAACACGACGACCTTCCACGGTGCCTGGGGTGTCTATCCGTTTCTCGGCCGCGACAAAGTCTTGGTCAGTGACAAGGAGACCCAGTTCTGGATCTTCGATGTGCGTGTTCCCGCCTCCGCCGACTTCGACGGAGACGCCGACGTCGACCTGGACGACTTCGCCGCCCGTGGGCAGTGCGAAACCGATCCAGACGTGCAGTACACGGACGTGGCTTGCGAGATATTCGACTCCGACGGCGATCTCGATGTCGACATGGTCGACTTCGGCGCCATGCAACGCGCCTTCACCGGCCCTCGATAAATGGCAACGAGCCGAATCACAATGGCTCTCCGCACTCCGGACACACCCCCGACACGTTGCCCGTCAGATTGTACCCGCAGGATTGGCAGTGATTGAGGGGTGGGCGGCGGTCGCGGCACCAGAGGACGGTGGTGGGGATGCCGATGATGAGCAGCGGCATCCAGAATGGCATGGCGTAGGCGTTCAGCCCCACACCCGGGACGTTTATCCCCCCTCCCGGATAGTGGCTTGGGATCCACCAGGTTCGTTGTTCGTACCCGAAATGCTCCACCCTTCAACGTCTATGGGGCCGTGAAGCGAAATGAGAGCACAGCCGTGGTCAAAGCCGAAACTCATCGATCGCCCGACATGACAGAGAGATCGCACAATGCACATGCCCCACGACGCCGTGATCACCACGCACGCCACCAGCCCCACCCACGTGGCCCGCTTGTGGAATCGTAATCGCGGCATCGACGCACCTTGACGTTGCGAGTTGTTCGCGAGCCGTATCATACCACACCCGGGGCGGATTTGTGGGAGTTGGCGCGATCTTCGGCTTCCGCACGAATCGCGACATGTTCGCCAAGGGGAACACTGCCCAGTCCGGCGGGCGCCTCGCCTGCATCTCGGTGGTTGTTACGCGTGAGACCTGACTCACGCGCACGCAAACAGAAGAGCGCTCCGGTTGTCCTTCCAGCACCGCTGCGGGGAATGGTGAGACGGAAGCTCCAACGTGACGATCGGGATGCCCCGTTCGACTCCCACCCATGTGCCGAAGCTCCCCGGTGTGCGATAGCCGATCGTCGACCGCACCGGGTAGCCGTTGCGCCGCGCCATGCCGCGCGCAAGCCGCAAACCCGGCCCGTCGTAGTTGTTGCAGTAGCGATGACCGTCGATCGAGTGAATCGTGACGATTCGATCAGGCCGAAGCGACTCAATCAGGCGGATGATCGCGCGCGTCTCGGGTTCCGACGCCGGTTTGCTTCCCGGGTAGTACCGGCGCCGCTTCGGCGCGGGCTCCCAGTCGGCCGTGGGAAAGTTGCGGTTGATGTCCGTGCCGGCCGCGTTTCGCCGCCGCCGCCGCTCGTAGCCATCCGGATTCACAACGGGAACCACGACGGCCGTCGATCCCCGATCACGAAGATCGGCGCTCGACAGGTGCTCCATGAACCGCCGCGCGACGAACACGCTCTTGGGTTCATCTCCGTGTACCCCGGCCAAGACGAGTACGACATCCGAACCGCGCGCAAAGGTGTACGCATCGATCGAACGGCGATCATGGGACAGGCCGATACGACGCTGTGTCGAGCCGGTCTTGGACGCGCGCCGCGGCATGGCAATCACGTTGTCCGAAAGGGTCAAGCGGGGTCGGGCGACGCGACGTGACGCGACGCCGGCAAAGGCCTCCGCAGAGGCGCTCGCGAGGACGCGGGCTTCCGGGCCTTCGACTTGCCAAACTCGGACGGGGCGTCGTAGAAGCTGCCCATGTTGCGGAATCGTTCGTAACGCCGCTTCAGGAGCGTGTCGACCCGCGGACGCTTCAGATCGCGCAACGTATCGACCAGGTACTGCTCCAGCGCCTGCGACGCCAACCCCGGCGCGCGGTGCGCGCCACCCAGCGGCTCCGGGATCACGTCGTCGATGATGTCGAGCTTCCTCAGATCCTTGGCCGTAAAACGCAGCGCTTCCGCAGCACGCTGACGCTGTTCGTGTGTCTTCCACAGGATTGCGGCGCAGCCCTCAGCGGAGATCACCGAGTAAAAAGAGTTCTCGAACAGGGCGATCCGATCGCCCACGCCGATGCCCAGGGCGCCGCCGCTGCCGCCCTCGCCGATGACCACGCAGACGATCGGAGTGCGCAGACGCGACATCTCGAACATGTTCACTGCGATGGCCTGTGAGATGCCCCGCTCCTCCGAGCCGATGCCCGGAAAGGCACCCTGCGTATCGATCATGCAGACGACCGGCACCTTGTATTTCTCCGCCAGCTTCATCTTCAAGAGGGCTTTCCGGTAGCCTTCCGGATGGGCGCAGCCGAAGTTACACTCGATCCGCTCGCGTGTGTCACGACCCTTGTTGTGACCGACGATCATTACCTTGTGACCACCCACACGCCCGAAGCCCGTGATAAGGGCGCGGTCGTCACCGAACGCCCGGTCGCCATGAAGCTCGCAGAAGTCCTGAACGAAGTTGTCGATGTGGTCGCGGATCTGCGGGCGCCCCGGGTGCCGCGCCACGAGAACCGTCTCCCACGCCGTCAGGTGGGAGTAGAGCCGCTTGGTCTTGGCGACCATTCGCGCGTGCTGCTGCTTGATCTCGTCGGACATGTCGCGGCCGCCCTGCCGCTGCTCGACTTCAAGCGCTGCGATGTCGTGCTGAATACGAAGTAGGGGCTTCTCGAATTCGAGGTGCCCGTTCTCGGTTAGCGGCCTGAGTTCCGTTGGCCGCACCGCTCGTTCGCGACGCATATCTTGGATCCGTTTGCCGGTGTTCGTTTCAAGATGGCCGCGCACCCGGCGCAACCCGCGCCGCCGAGTTCGCCGCGCTCCGTGTACCGTACCACGGTGCCACCGTCCATCAAGACAAATGCTGAGAACGGTCCCCCAGTTCCGGGGGATTCACACTTCCGGGCGAACGTGTGAAACCGCATAACTTGTTTACCCGCATTTAGTTAGAGGATGCCCGGTCCACGGCGATCGGGTTGTCGCATCTTGTCTCGATACGTCCACCGGGGTCCGGAAAGCAATCTCGTTATCCTGTCCGACCGGCTGAAGACTACGCCGATACACTCGGGTCTCTGGGTCCAATCGCGGGTCTGCATCATGGCGCCAAGGCATAAACGGGTGCGAAGCGTCGTATCGAGAATCGCCACGACGGCGGTGCTGGGCTTTGGTCTCGTCGTCGCGTGCGCTGTTTCCGCGCACCTGCTCGCTATGGAAACCGAGCAGCGGACGGCACACGAGGCGCATCTCAACACGGCGCTGCGCGTCGGCACCGCGGCTGCGGAGATGTGGTCGAACGGGCCTCATGACGACATCGTGCGGGAAGACTTCCTGCGCTGGTCCTGGGCCGCGATCACTGATCCCGCCGTTGTTGGCACGGCACTCCTCTCCAGCGAGGGCGACTTACTGGCTCTGCAGCCGGACGACATCGTCGACCCGTTGGAGCTTTCACGGACAACCTTGGCCCGCGACACGCGCGCGTCGCTGGAGACTTCCCTGGGCAAGGCGCGGCGGGTCAGCGCCGAGATCGCTTCGGGGCGGCGTCTGGTTCTTCTGGGCGCGCCTCCGCCATCGAGATTGCCGGTGAACGTATCGGGCTGGACGTTCGGGCTCATCGTGGTCGTCGCGGCGGTGGGGGGGTGGTGTTGGCTTCGCCTCGATCTGGAGCGGCGGATCGCCGAGCCCCTGCGTACCTTACGCGCGCCGAAACGAGGAGACGAATCGCGGCACGCACAACGTCTGCCGATCGACCGGAACGACGAGTTCGGCCACCTCGCCCGTCACTTCCAGGGTCTGATCGAGGATCACGATCAGAGTCGAACCCGGATGGGGCAGATGAAGCGGACCCTCGACGCGCGGGTCGCAGCGCAGACCCGTCAGATCCAGGGCATGCTCCGGCGGGCGGAGCGGCGTGCCTGGATCGACCCGCTGACCAAGCTCGGAAACCGTCGCCTGCTCGATGACCGCCTGGAGGAACTGTTCACCACGCAGAAGCGCCGCGGGGAGGACATGTCCGTCGTCCTCTTCGACCTCGACAACTTCAAGAGTCTGAACGACACACTGGGGCACGCCGTTGGCGACGAACTGCTCACTTTCGTGGGCGAACTCCTCCGCGGCTCACTGCGATCGAGCGACATCGGCTTGCGACTGGGAGGCGACGAGTTCCTGACCATTCTGCTCGGGACCGGAATGGATGAGGCCGCCGAAACCGCTGACAGACTGGTCAAGCTCTTCCGACAGAAAGCCTCGCTCTACAAGTCCGCCATGCCGGTCATGATCAGTTGCGGCGTCGCCTCCATTCGCCATCCGGACGTGAGCAGCGGAGAGTCACTCCTCGCCCTGGCCGACAAGGCGCTGTACTTCGCCAAGGAGCAAGGCAAGGGCCGCGTCGGCATCTTCCCCGCCAGCACCCCCAAGCTGCTCAACCCGGCCGGCTGACAGCCTCGCGCCGAAGGCACACGCCAATCACGCCTCTGGATTCCGTCCGGCGCACCGTCACGGCGATCCGGTGAACGCCAACTGGAATCGGCACAGGTCGGCGAGGTCGACATCGGCGTCGACCTCGAAGTCGAAGGCATCGCAGCCGGTTACCGGCGCGCCTCCACCGGGTCCCGTGACGCACTGCAAGTAGGCTGCGTAATCGGTCACATCGACGTCCGCGTCACAGTCGAAGTCGCCGATCCCAAACTCGTACGGTCCCATGTCTACCTCGCCACACAGGACGCGGGCGTGACCGTCGAGGTCCAGCGGAGCGGACTCCTTGGTGTCTCCATCGCCGTCAAGATCCGGCACGTCCGGCGGCAGGGCGAGAAGGTCCCCGGCGTTGATCGCGGGCGAGTCGGGCAGCAACCTGAGGTCGTCATCCGTCGTTCCCGCGATGCCGTCGATGCCGACATCGTTCGCGAAGAGTGGATCGACATCGATGTTGCCCTTGCCCGGGAACCCACCCTGCACATCACTGTATGTAACCGTCGCTTCCGAACCCGCGAAAGAGACAATCTCGTTCGGGTGATTCTCCCACACGATGCAGTTGTTAACGGACGGATGACTGCTGTCGATGGCGAATACCGCACCGCCGCTGAAAACCGACGAGTTTCGACTGAACGTGCAGTTCGTGAGGATTGGGTCATTGTCCTGGATGTACACGCCACCCCCGTGTTCACCGCCGATGTTACCGCCAAAAGTACAGTTCGTGATCGTTGCGTTTGTTCGACGGTTGTCTATCCCGCCGCCCAGACCGTGGCACGAGAGTGTGGCGTCCGGCGATCGATTTGGTGCCCCTGTCCACCCGTTTCTCGCGGCGGCGGGACTCCCGCAGGAGACTCTGTTCCCGGTGAACGTACAGTTCGTGATAACCGCACTGCAGTCGTAGTTCCCCATTCCTCCACCGGCTGCGGAGCAGTCGATCGTGGGAGTCCCGTGACAAATGGCATCGTTCTGATTGAACGCGCAGTGAGTAATCCGGAGGTCGCAGAAGAAGTTCGCCATCCCCGCCCCGACGTTGTTGACCGCGTTGCGCTCGAACCTACAGCGCCGCACAGTCAAGTCACTGAATTCGTTGTATATCGCGCCGCCGTTCAGGAGGTCGGCGACGTTACGGGTAAACGTGCAGTCCGTGATGACGAGATCACTGTACTCATTGTACATCCCTCCTCCGTGCCGCACTGCGGTGTTGTTCGCGAAGATGCACTGTGTCACACTGGTACCTGCGTTGGAGTTGAACATCCCACCGCCCTCATCGGCGAGGTTTCCGGAGAAGACGCAATCCCCGACCGTCGGGCTGCTGTCGCTTATGTACATCCCGCCGCCGGCGCCCTCGGCGGCATATCCGTTGGCGATCGTGAAGCCGGTCACGACGGCGGCGGACGTCTCACCGCTACGAAACAAGAACCCACGACCCGCGCCCTCGCAATCAATGACGCACCTGTCGGGCCCGTTCTCCGAGCGCAGCGTAATCAGCCGACCGTCAAAGCTGGTATTCCGGTTTCCGTCACCGGTGTACGTCCCGTCCGCCACGACGACCGTGTCGCCGTGGTTCGACGCGTCGATCCCCGCTTGAATCGTCGCCTTGGGTCCGTCGGGTGCCTGACACACTGGACTTAAACCCGACCAGTCATCGCTGCCACAACCGCCGTTGACGAATCGCGTCGTGCCCCCATGCGCCGCCGTGACGGCCGCGCCGACGAGTAGCGTGATGGTTGAAAGCGAGACAACTCCGCAAGTGTGCGCCGGGCTGGACATGCCTGTCACTCCCTGTACCGCGTGGTGGCACGATTCCAGTCAGCCCACACCGGAATCGATCCAAGAGGATAACCGATTGAGGGTACCCGCAACGGGAGACCCAAGTCAAGTAGGAAGCGTGCAAGCTCGAAGCACTGGGTGTGACCAGGAATTGTGGCATCGCAAGCGTAGGGCGGGTTCCACCCGCCGATTAGAACTGTTTGGAATCCGCAGATTGCGCAGAGAAGAGTGGGGCAACGTGGACTCTGCGTCCCAAATCTGCGCAATCTGCGGATGCATGGTCGAACGAATACGATCTCGACGGTTCTTCATGGGTGTGCCCTTCTCTTGTGGCACCCCGTGCGCTTGAAGCCCGGGCGGACGGATTCCCCACTGCCACCAACTATGGTCACACCCCGAAGCACTCCCTCACGCCTACGGGGGCGGCGTGTTGTTGAGCCATCGGCCGTAGGCTTCCATGCCGTAGTCGCGGCCGAGGAAATCGCGGACGATTTCGGCGGCGGGTTTGGCGCCGCCGGCTTCGAGAATGTGACGGCGGTAACGTCTGGCGGTCTCTTTATCGAAGACGCCCGCTTTTTCAAACTCGCTGAACATGTCCTTGGCGATGACCATGGACCACATGTACGTGTAGTAGATCGCCGAGTAGCCGGTGAGGTGGCCAAAGCTGCAT
>JAJDDR010000555.1 GCA_029260255.1 Phycisphaerae bacterium | reverse complement strand
GAACTGCGCACGCCGCTCGGCTTGATCATCAACTTTACCGAGTTGCTGCGAGACGCGCTCGCCGACCCGCCGGAAGACAAGACGCGATTGGAACGCTACGCGTCGAACATCCTGCAAAACGGCAGATCATTGCTCGAGTTGATCAACGACCTTCTCGATCTCGCGAAGATCGAGGCGGGCAAGGTGGATCTGCACATTACCGAGTTCTCCGTATTGGAGACCTGCCGCGCGCTTCTGGACTTCGTTCGCCCGCTGGCGGACAAGAAGGAGATCGCGCTGTCCGGGCCGGAATGCCCACATCTACACCCCATGCGGTCGGATTCCGGAAAAATCAAGCAGATTCTCTACAACCTTCTCAGCAACGCGATCAAGTTCACGCCGCCGGGTGGCCGCGTCGACGTGGAGACCGGTCCGACCGAGGACGGATTCGTCTGGATTCGCGTTCGTGACTCCGGGCCGGGAATCCCCGCGGACAAGTTCGGCGCGATCTTCGAGAAGTTCCGCCAAATGGATGCGTCGCTCACCCGCGAGCACGGCGGGACCGGGCTCGGCCTGGCGATCACCAAGGAACTGACCAACACGCTCGGCGGGACCATCGCCCTCGAGAGCGAGGTCGGCGCGGGGAGCACCTTCACCGTGAAACTGCCCGTCGACGCGCCCACCGAGGCAATCCGCAATCTCGTTCCACTGAACGACTGATGCAGGCGGGCCTAATAGAACACGGTGACGATCAAGTGGGGGTCGGCCTTCTTGCCCTCCCACACACCGATGGTCGATGAGGCGAACTTGATCTCGACGTCGGGGTTGTCGTCCGCCCAGTCGTTGACGTGCTTGTTCAGATACCCGACCGCACCGTCATTGAGCTTCGCGTGAAACGTCCGGCACCGCGTCGCGTTCGGTGCGCCGGTGATCAACCGGCGCTTGAGATGCGATTCATCGTGCAGCGCCGCGGCACCGGCGAACGACTCACCGCCGATCGTGCTTATCTCTACCGCGGTCTCCTTGGGCGACGAGCACTTGTCGATCGAAATCGGCGTAAAATCATCGGCCTCGCCCGGCGCGCGCATCGTGGCTTGCCCCACGAAACGCGGTTCGTCGGTGTGGTGCGTTTTCTTGTAGTCGACCAGGCAGTGCGGACAGCGCAATCGGTCGTCGATGACCGCCGCCTTGCCGGATTCAACGTGCTCGGGGTACACGCTCGCGCCGCACTCGGCGCATGATTGGATGTCACTCTCGGAGCTGCGCATGGATCACCTCTCACCTAGTACACGGGACGATACTATCCGCTCGTCACCCGAAAAGTCAAAGGGCGGCATCCATCGGAGTCGAGACATCATCGAGCCCCGAACTCCTGCATGAGCGCCACGCCCGATGACGTCCCCAACCGCGACGCGCCCGCGTCGAGCAGCGCCGCCGCCGTCTCCAGCGTGCGGATGCCACCGGACGCCTTGACTTTCAGCGGTGCGCAGTGCCGCCGTAAGAGCGATACGTGCGCGACGCTCGCCCCTCCCGACGCATGGAACCCGGTCGACGTTTTTACGAAATCGGCTTCACCTTCAGCGCAACACCGGCAACCCAGAATAATCTGCTCATCAGTGAGCGCCGTAGTTTCCAGTATCACCTTTAACAAGTTCCGGCGGTCCTGGCCGTGGACCGCGCACGCCACCTCATAGATGGTCTGCGCAACCGAGCGCCTGTCACCGTCGATAATCCCGCCGACCCACGCGACCATGTCGATCTCGCACGCACCGGCATCGATTGCACTCCGCGCGTCCTCCACGATGGCGCTCGGAGTGGCCGCTCCGAGCGGAAAGCTCGCAACGGTGCCCACGCGCATCCCCGAACCATCCAGACGTTTGACCGCCCGCGCGACGAAAATCGGATTCACGATGACACAGCAGAAGCCGTACTGCACCGCCTCGTCACAAAGCCGGTCCATCTGACACCCCGTCGCCTCCGGCTTGAGCAGCGTATGATCGATCATTCCGGCAAACTCAGCGGCATCCATCGAACATCCACCCCTCAACGACATCGATGCCCTAGCGCAAGTGAACGACCCGCGGGGAACCACCGTCCGTCGACGGCGCCGGCGGCGACGGTTCCCAGACTCCCGCCGGCCTCTCCCCGCAGTCCGGGCACGCGCCGTTTTGCATCCGATTCTCCAACACGTTGAACCCCATCCGCCGGATCAGGCGCGCATCACACCGCGGGCAACAGGTGGACTCGCGCTCGCCGAACGCCCCCGGGATGTTTCCCGGGTACACGAATCGAAGCCCCGCGCTCCGTCCGATGTCATAAGCGCGTATCAACTGCTCAACAGTCGTACCGGGCGGATCGGTCATCCGGTAGTTCGGATGGAACGCCGTCACATGCCAGGGAATATCCACCGACACGCCGGCGATGAAATCGGCGATCTGCGACAGCTCTTCGTCCGAATCATTCATCCTCGGGACGACCAGAGTGACGATCTCCACCCAGAACTCCATCGCCACAAGCCGGCGGATCGTGCTGAGCACGTTCTCCAGCGTCCCGCCCAACCGGCGATAGCTGCGGTCATCGAAGCACTTCAGATCGACCTTGTAAAGATCAACCACCGGCCGAATGTACTCGAGGACCTCGGGCGTGGCGTTGCCGTTGCTGACGAATCCGCATACCAGACCACGCTCTTTCGCTTCTTCAAAAACCGCCTTCGCCCAGTCCGCGGTGATCAGCGGTTCGTTGTACGTGCTCACGACCACCGGCGCGCCATGCTTGACCGCGGCATCGGCCAGCGCCGGCGCATCGCAGAAACGCGGCATCGACACGGCCTTGTCGTCGCGCAGCGATTGACTCGTCACCCAGTTCTGACAGAAGCTGCAATGAAAATCGCAGCCCAGCATCCCGAACGAGAGCGCGTCACGCCCCGGATACGCGTGATAGAACGGTTTCTTCTCGATCGGATCGACCTGAAGACCCGCGACGTAGCCCGCCGGCGCACGCAACGTGCCGCCGTCGTTGAATCGCACGCGGCAGACACCCGTGCGGCCTTCGCGAATCGAGCATCGATGCCCGCATGCCACGCAACGCACCACGCCACCCCCCTCGTCGATGGCGAGTTCGGGAGCGGACTCCATGGTGTTTCGACTCAGAAGGGCCTTGAGGCTGACTTCGTCGGACATCGCTTCGGTATCCCCGTTGCCGCTGGTCCGCACTGATTATAGCACACCGAGAGAGGACGCACGATTGCATGAGTCATACAACGGTGCAATAATCGCCCCGCGCCAGGACGCGCCGGCAGACCGAAGAAACCGCGAGACGCCATGCACGATCACGGAAATCACGAACATGCCGCGGAAAACCGAGGCCGCTCCCCGCTCCAGATCGAACTACTCGAGCATATGCCGTTTTCGGTGTCCAGCGTCGCCATCGGGCTGGTCCTCGCGGGGCTCATCTGCCATCTCGCGCCCGGCGCCACCCACGGCGAAGTCACGCACGATCACGGCGGGTACGGTCTGTTTCACCTCTTCCACGCAGCCCACATGTTCTTCTCCGCCGCCGCCACCACCGCGATGTTTTGGCGCTACGACCGGAATCCGTCCAAAGCGATCATCGTCGGACTGGCGGGCGCGGTCGGCGTTTGCGGGGTCAGCGACATCGGCGTGCCGCATCTCTCTTTGATGCTCATGGATCGCGCCGTCGACTTGCATGTCTGTGTCGTCGAACACCCGGGGCTGGCACTGCCCTTCGCTGTCGTAGGCGTTTTTGTCGGGTTGGCCGCGGCTTCCGGCGTGTCGCACAGCACACTCTTCGGACACTCGCTGCACGTGCTGGCGTCCACGATGGCCAGCATCTTCTACTTGATCGCACCGTTCGGTCCGACAGAGTGGTTCGGGCAGTTGGGGCGCATCTTCGTATTCGTCATCGTCGCAGTGATGATCCCCTGCTGTCTCAGTGATATCGTGTTCCCGCTGCTGATGTCAAAGGATGGGCGCGCCAAAGTGCTGGCGGCCGGGCATGTTCACTGACCGACGACCCCACTCTTCCCATGGCGTCCCCGTTCCCGCAACGAACTACTCGTCGCGCCACCGCCCCACGCTGATGATCTCGTACGTCCCGGGCGGTTCCGCCATCGGCAATTCGACGTGGTCACCCACCGCCGTCCCCATGATCTCCTGGGCAAACGGCGCCTTGTAGTTGTAGACATGATCGTCGACGCTGGCGTCAAACGGTCCCAGAAACGTCAGCTCGAAGGCGCCGCCGGTGTCGACATGCTTCATCGCCACCTTGCTGCCGATGCTGATATGCTTCGCCGGGACGTCGTCGGGCGCCAGGATTTGTGCCATCGACGCCTGCTGTTGCATGTTGGCCAGGCGCGCGCGTAGCAGATCGCGTTCCTCCAGCGCGAACTTGTACTCCGAGTTCTCGCTCAGATCGCCTTTCTCAGCTGCCTCACCGATTGCCTTGGCGTTCTCGCGCATCTTCACGTTGACGAGCTCAATGATCTCAGCCTCGAACCTGGCCAAGCCCTCGCGCGTCGTGTAGATCGTATTCTCCCGCGACCAACGCGGGATGTGCGCCTTCTTCTGTACAAGGTCCGGAAACTTGCCGCGGATGCGCCCGACGAGGTCGTCTTCTATCTTACGCGTCAGATTGTGCAGCCGCTGGACCTGAGTACACAGCGCGTCCGCCATGCCCGGTTCGATATCATCGAGACACGCGACGAACCGCACATACTTGCGCGCCGACAGAGCGCTCCGCGCCGCGCTCGCCGCCGCCTTGGCCACGGCGGGCGAGTACTTGTCGCTGCGTTGAACGACCCCCAGCATCGTCAGCATGCGCGCCAGGATGGTGACCGGCGCCACACTCTGCCAATGCGGGCGATCCAATCCCTTGTCCCAGAGCCAGCACAGTGCCTCGGCGCAACTCGCGGACTCAGTAACCATCGTACCGATCACACCGTCGATCCGCACCGCCGGTACATCCGATCCGTCGATAATGTCCGCCAAGTGCTCGCACACCGATCCCGGAGCGACCGGGAAGAGATCGACCACAATGGAAAGCCAGTCCTCGGGACGCCCCTGCTTGAGGCAATCACACGCACGACGCCACAACGCTGCGGATTCGCACGTCTTGATCAACCGAACGGGATCCTCCGCCGAAGCCAGCATCGCGGCAACATGTCGATCGCAATCCTCCTCCCCGATGGCGCCCGCAATCTCGGCCTCGACGATTCGCTCGGTAAGAGCGTTGGGGTCGCTTCTCGCCTCCAACCGCTCCGCGCGACGCAGGACCAATTCCCGCAACGCGCCCAGCATCGCCGCGTCCGGGGTCTCCCGCCGCGCGCCGCAGACGCGCAGGAATTCTTCAACCGCGCTGTATTGCGCCGCCGGAGACTCGATCCTCTTGAACTCCGTCGAGAACTCGTCTTGAATGTCGTGACCGGTCGGAACGTACTCCAGATAGTACGGCGACCTGCCGTCGATCCTGACGTGGCGCGACTTGCGCACCGCGGATCGAGCCTTGGTCCACCACTTCGACCAATCCCCGTGCGCGATGATTTGCGGCGTCAGAATCGAACACAACTCCTCGCTGTCGAGCGCGTCGCCCTTGACACTGAGAATGCTCTCGATGACCGTCGCCGGCTCCTTCGCCAACATCACCTGCAACCGATCACGCTCGAAGCGGGCCAAGACCCGAAAATCATCGGCCTCGCACAACACGAAGCGGTCGGCGAACGCGACCGGCTCGAGCGTCTCGGAGTCCTTGCCCATGTCGACCGCGATCTCCCAACGCGACGTGTCCACCGACGCCACGCGACCGGCTTCGTCCTCGTTGCGATCAACCACGTAGCACCCCGGCTCAACCGCCAGACACAGGTCGAGCGTCCGCATGGCTCGCCGCGGTGGACGCCCTCCGGCAATACCGGCTTCCTCCAACAACGCCTCCAGCCCGTCGCGACCGGCGTACACGGCGCGGTAGAGTTCGGTGGCCAGCGCCCTCAGTTCCGCGTTTCGGTTAAGCAAGAGGAGGAAAACGCGCGTCGCCTCAAGGGCGTCCTCCACAGACCGGCGCTCCTTGAGCGATTCAACCGCCGCCCACGCGAGTGTCCCGGCCTGATCGCGTTTCTCGATCGTCACAAACGCTTCTACGATCGGCTTGAGCGCGATGACTTGATCGACCTTGATGTCGTCCCGCCCGATGAACAACATCCACTCTTGTTCCACGTCCTTGAAATTGCCGGAAGCGACCAGCTTCACGACCTCCGACACATTCATCGTACGCAAACTCCCATCGGACCTGCTTGGGCCAGCACCAGCGCCCCGCGCCGCCGACCGCCGCGGAATCATGCACTATCGCCGATCACACGGTCCCTGTCGAGATCACTGAATGCGGTTTGCCGGTCCGCCGGTCGGGGTGCACCCCGCACTCGGCGTGCCGTGCCCACGCCAGCGTGACCATGGCACCCAACCTGCCGCCCGTCTTGGGATACGCGTCGCCGGTGGATATCGGCGGCGGCGCTCGCGTTCGGTGGGGTCAGCCCGCCTCCTTGGGCGATTCGGCGCTCGCGCCCACCGTTGGCGGCTGGGCGTTCTTGACGTACTTGTCCAGCCAGAGCGTCATCTCCCAGACCATGTGCATGATCGACTCCCGGGCGCGGTAGCCGTGAGACTCGTGCGGGAGCATGACCAAACGTGCCGTCGCGCCGTGGCCTTTCAACGCATGGAAGAAACGCTCGCTCTGCAACGGAAACGTTCCGGAGTTGTTGTCAGCCTCACCGTGGATCATCAAGATCGGCTCATTGATCTTCTCGGCGTGCATGAACGGCGACATCTTGAAGTAAACCTCGGGCGCCTCCCACAGCGTGCGCTCCTCGGCCTGAAATCCGAACGGCGTCAGCGTCCGGTTGTACGCGCCGCTCCGCGCGATGCCCGCCTTGAAAAGATCACTGTGCGC
>JAJDDR010000554.1 GCA_029260255.1 Phycisphaerae bacterium | reverse complement strand
GAGGACGCGGCGATGGCTTTCCTCGACGGCGGCGATCGATTCACCGTGACGCGAGAAGAAGCGGTAATCAAGTTCACCCCGGACGGCGGCACGCCGATCTCGGTGAATTTGGACGAGGTCGACGCGTTGGTGTTTCGCAAGCCTCCTCAGGCGCCGCAAGCACCGGCGGGCGACGCGTATGTCATCGGTGGGTCCGAATTCCATCTCTCGCTCCTCGATGTCGCCGGTGACGTGAAGATCGAGATCGGAAATGACTTGGTCGGCGAACTCAGCGTACCTGCCACCGACGTCAAGCGAATTGGGACCGTCGACACGAATCGCGTGATTCACACGACCAAGGGATCTCGCCTCGAGGGTCGCGTGCGGCGGCACAATCTGACCGCGAAGCTGGCCTGGAGTGGATCGCCGATCGAATTCTCGTACCGAGACGTCGACGAAATCGAGATTCACCGCATCAACTACGGCGAACGGGCGACGGCGCGAGAAATCGACCTGGCCGAATCGTTGGAGACGGGCGACCCGCGACTGCTGCGCATCGCCGAGGTCCTCGACGCCAACGATCCAAAATCGGCCGAGCCGCTGTTGGACGAGTTGTACGCCGACGCCACCTTTCGCGCACTTTCGGCCGAAAAGAAGGAGCAGGTCAACTTCCTCCGGGGCGAGCAACTCCTGCGCATGGGCCGGACCGACGACGCAGCGGAGATCTTCAAGAAACTGAAACGAGCAAAGGTCGAAAACGTCCTCTGGCACGCCCGCGCCCGTCTCGCGGTCCTTGAGCGATACGCCGACGGCGTGTTCGAGAACACAGCCATCAGCGATCCGAACGTGCTCCGTCGGGCCAGCCGTTCACTCGCCCTTGAGCTGACACGGGAGGCCTCCCATTGGATCGACGGGATCGACAAGAGTCGCCCGGATTCGCGCGGTGCCTACCTGAAGCTGCTCAAGCGCGGCAACGCCGTCGAAGAGCAACTCCAGACAGCCAATCGCCTTACCGGCGGAGAGTCCGAGGAGTACCTTGTCTATCTTTGGCGGCTCGCAGGACGCCTGCACACAAATGAGATGCGGAGGCTGACCGAGCAACGCGGGGAACTCCAAGCCCAACGCACCGGTCCCGGTCCCCGCGGGAGAGCGCTGTCGGATTACCAGCGCGGGCGCATCGATCAGAAAATTACCCAAATCGAACGCGACACCGAGACCGCACAGGAAGAGCTGGCTGCAATCCGCGAAAAGATCCGCTCGGCCGGCTTCATCATCGACGATCCGGACCTTATCGCCGGCCGCGATCCGTAACGAGCGATCCATGGACGGCGCACACTCGAAACCAAGCCGCTGAGGCGTTGCCGCGTTGCCCGCATCAGCCGTCATCCTTGCGGTCGCCGCCTTCCTCACCGCGATGATCTCCGGCATCATCGGGATGGGCGGCGGCATCCTGATGCTGGCCACCCTCTTCTGCTTTCTACCGCACGGAGAGGCGATCCCGAGCCACGCCGCCGTGCAACTCGTCAGCAACACGACGCGGGTTCTCGGGTTCCTCCCCTTCGTTGATTGGATCACCGTCCGGCGCTTCTGCACCGGCGCTGTCCCCGGTGCGATCCTGGGCGCCGCCCTTCTGTGGGCACTCGGCGAACCCGGCGAATCCGAGCCGTATCTGAAATCGGCGGTCGGCGCTTACGTGCTCACCATCACAGCGCTACCCAAGCCCAAGCCCGGGCCCGCGCAATCCGCGTGGTGGGATTTCCCGCTTCTGGGGCTCGCCGCGGGAACCGCGGGGCTCACGCTCGGTGCGATCGGACCGCTCATCGCACCGGTGTTCGCCCGGCGGGGTTTCGTCAAAGAACGCCTCATCGCCACCAAGGCGGTCTGCCAGACCGTCGTTCACCTGCTGAAGATCCCCACCTTCCTCTTACTCCGGTCACTCGAGTTCGAGCGGCTCGGCGCCCTCACGCTGCTGATGATCGTGATGGTGATTCCCGGCACGTTCGCCGGAAAGGCCGTACTCAAGCACGTCACCGAATCGCAGTTTGTGCGACTCTACCGAATTGTGCTGTTCGTGGCGGGCACGAAGGTCCTTCTCTGCGACGGCCTGTGGCCGCTGATGCGTTCGGGACTCGCAAGGTAGGCATGCCCGAACGCGGACGCTCGGCGTTCGATAACTCGCCCTCACGCCCGGCACCGCCGGTCCGCGAATCATCGCCCTCCCGCACGGCATGGCTGCCCGAACGAACCGCTGCGTAAACCCCCGCGACAATCCGTCCAGCGTATGATAGATTTTTCCTGGGTCGCTGTGACGGCGATGCAGGCCGACGCCGGCATCCCGAACCTCGGCTCCGGGCGGCGCTCAATCAAGGACGGCCGATAATAAAGCGTGGACGTACATCGTACACAAGTAGTTCAACCAACCGCAGCGGTACGCACCGTCCGCGTGAGGTAGATCGTTCGTGCCCGTGCCGAGCCGCCGTCGGAGATTTCCCGAACGGGCGTAACAGCAAAACCGGCCGCGACGCAAGAAAATCGCTGCAGGACTTGAAAGCGAGTGCCGTTTCGGGTTAGAATGCAGTAGAACTTCTAGTAGTCCACCAGCAGCAGCGCGCGTTTGCGCGGGCGGTGGGAGGTGACCATGAAGTGGTCGGTTGGCGTCGCTCGGCCGTTGAGCGGCGAGCCACGCAGACAGACGATGTACACTCTCGGACGTTCGGCCGCGGCACCGCGGCTGCGCGTTGGCGGGCGGCGTGCGTTTACACTCGTAGAGATGTTGGTCGTGGCGGCCATCCTCACACTGCTCCTTTCGATACTCGTGCCGGCGTTGAAGTCCGCACGAGACCAGATGAAGACACTCATGTGCGCGTCGAATCTCAAGACTGCGACTCAGAGATTCAATCTCTTCGCCGAAGGCCTGAACAAGGGTGGACGCGGGAGGAGCGCGGTTCTCGGTAAGAAGCAGTTCTGGGCTGACGACTACCAGGCTTGGCTTTATGGGGCCGACCGGTTCTGGAGCGGCGGGGATCGCACAACGGTGGCGATGAACGCCCGCTCGGAAGTCTTGATGTGTCCCGCCGGCCCTCGGGAGTTGACCAAGACACGCGGCGTAGCCTTTTCCGATAACGCTATTAGACCGCAAGAGAACATCTCGGTCGGCATGAACGGCCGGCTCTACCGCGCGGCGGTGGCCGGCGCCGGTAGTTACGGTGAGCAAGTGCTCGCGGAGAAGGACGACACTGCCGTCGGGATTGACATTCTCAGCCATCCGTTCGTGCCACTGCTCTTCGATGTCGATGGCGTGGAAGCCGTCGGACGCGCGGCGCCGCCCCACTACAGCGCCCCGCCGATTCGTGATCCTGACGACCCGTACTCCGACGGCGCGAACTGGAACCCGTCCTCGCGCCATCGCGGCGGGACAAACGTATCGTTCGTCGGCGGTCACGTGCAGTCAAGCAAGAACCCCTCGCGCGAGTCGTGGGACTGGAATTACCAAGCGATGATTCGTGATACGCACTACGCGCAGTAAATGAACCTTCGCAAAAAGCTGATCTACCTCATCGCCGCGTACGCCGCTGTTGTCATCGGTGCCGCGGCGGTCGCGATTTACGGCACGCAGGCGCATACCACGCGCGCAATCACCAGCTTTGATTCCTCCACGGACAGCACCGGCGAAATCTACCGCTTGCGCCTACTCGCCCAAACACAGGTCCTGGAACTCCGGGAAATCATCGAAAGTGAAGGAGAGGTCACGCCGGCGTTCGAAGCCTCCCGCGAGGAGTTCTATAGGCAGCTCGAGCACGCCGGGCAGGTCACGCCCGAACTCGCCAACAGCGACGCGTGGCAGAGTGCCCTCAAGGATGCAGATAGGTTGGAGTCCGAGACCGCCGCGTGCATCGCGCTCATCGGCGCGTCCCGGCACGCCGAAGCCGACATTCTTTTCAGCCGGCGAATCGAGACGGTGCTCCTTCCTTCCCTGATGGAGGACTTCTACGAAACAACCAGCACTTTGACCGAGAAATCCCGCACCGCCGTCGGAGACCTCGTGGATGCAAGCAGCGAAGTTCTCACCATGGCCACCATCGTCGGCGCGTTCGCACTGGTTCTGCTGTTCGCGGGCGCGACCCTGATCCGACATTGGCTGATCGTCCCCATCACCAAGCTGCGCGAAGCGACCGAGCAGTACGGCGAAGGACACCTGGGATTTCGCGTGCCGGTAACCAGCAGCGACGAACTCGGCTCGCTGGCCGGTGCGATGAACTCAATGGCGGCGTCGCTTGACACGGCCCAGACCGAGGTCCTCACGTCGGAAGCGAAGTACCGCGCGCTGTTCGAGAATCTGCGCGACGCGGTCGTCATCTGCGACGCCGGCGGACACATCATCGAGTGCCACGACGCCGACACGGGCATCCTGGAAAACGACGCCCCGGAGAATATCGGAAGGCACCTGCTCGCCGCCTGGCCTGAATGGAAATCGGACAATCGCGACTGGTCGTCCCTCATTGAACGCGTGATTACCACCGGCAACCGTTTTCACTTGCCGGACATCGTGCTTCGCCGCGATCGCGCCGAGGTTCCCACGATCATCGTCGACATCGTCGCCTACCCCGTCGAGTACAACGCGGCCAAGTACGCCGCGATCATCCTGCGCGACGTGACCGAAAGAGAGCAGTTGCAACGCCGCGTAAGACACGCCGACAAGATGGAGGCGGCCGGAACACTCGCCGGCGGCATCGCCCACGATTTTAACAACCTACTGACGAGTGCGATCGGCACGCTCACGCTCCTGGGGAATGAAATCGACGACGAGCAGCAGACCGACCTCGCCGAAACCGCGCTGCGCGCCTGCTGGCAGGCCGCGGGTCTGTCGCGGAGACTCCTGAATTTCGCCGCCGGCGGTTCCAAACGACCGCAGGTGCTCCGCCTGCTCGAAGTGGTCGATCTCGTCGTCCGTTCCCTCGACGACTCGGTATTCGACGGTATCGACGTGACCGCCGACGGCGACAACGAGGTCCTCGCCAAGGTCGACAGGGACCAACTCACACAGATCATCCTCAACCTGGTCCGAAACGCCTGCGATGCCATGCCCGAGGGTGGCGAACTGCGCGTCGGCGTGGCCTCCACGATGGCCGCACATCCTGAAGAGAAAGCTGTCCCTCTGCAATGGGCCGTTCTGACCGTCGCAGACAACGGCGGCGGCATGACTCCGGAGGTCAAGGAGAAGCTGTACGAGCCGTTCTTCTCAACCAAGACGCGCGCATCCCACAAAGGACGCTGGCTCGGACGCGGCATCGTCTATGCGGCCGTCAAG
>JAJDDR010000553.1 GCA_029260255.1 Phycisphaerae bacterium | reverse complement strand
TGCTGGTACAGATCGGAAAGGTCAAGTACTACCGTCCCAAGAATCGACGGCCGTCACAACCGCGGGTTACCAAACGCAAAATAGACAAGTGGATCAAAGGAAGGGCGGATAGGATGATTGTCGCTTAAGTCAACAGCATTGGGGGGAGGGCGGGGGACCGCGCCGTATTGCTCGCGACGGTCAGTCCACCCTTGCTTGTCAAGGATGGGGCACCCGTGCGGTGGAGGTGGCGTTACGCTGGTACCGGGGCGGCGGCGGATTGGCGTTCGGCGATGAGCTTGTCGACGGCGGCGACGACGTGATCGATGCGGGGCTTGGTGATGAGGAGATCGGCGCCGACGGCTTTGCACTTCTTCTCGTTGTCGGGGCTGACCAGCGAACTGAGAATGACCACGGGAATGTCACGCAGGCGCGGGTTCTCCTTGATGAACCGCGTGAGGCACAACCCGTCCATTTGCGGCATCTCGATGTCGGTGACGACGGCGTCGATCGTGGTCGAGCCGTTTTCTGCGAGGTCCTGTTCGAGGCGTTCGACGGCCTCGGCGCCGTTGCAGCATGGGATCTGATTGGTGTAGCCGGCGTTGGCCATGCTGGTTAGGATGATCTTGCGCGTGGTTCGCGAATCTTCGGCGAACAGGAGCTTGCAGTTCTTGCGGTCGACGATGGCTTCGACGTCGCAGGATCCGTCGGCCACGAGCTCGATGCCGGCGATGTCAAATCCGATCTGCTCGAAATCGATCATGAGGATGAGGGCGTCTTCGATCTGCACGACGAAGGTGACGGGCGCGTCGCGCAGTCCGGGCAGATCGGGGGTTGCTTCGACATCTTTGACGTTGACGCGGTGAATGTAGCGTACGGCATCCACTCGAAATCCGACTCGGTTGCTGTTGAACTCCATCACAATGATGACGCCGTCCTTCGCGTCGGCCGACCTTTCGACGCCGAGGTTTACGGCGAGATCGACGAGTGGGATGACCTGATCGCGGAGTTGAAAGACGCCGGCCACCGAGGGCGGGGCTTCGGGCAGGCGCGTGACAGTAACGGGCTCGATCACCTCTCGCACCTTGGCGACGTTGACGCCGTAGCGCTGCTGGCCGATCGAAAAGACGAGTATCTCCAACTCATTGGTGCCCGATTCGAGAAGAATACCGTGCGCGCTTGAAGATGCCATTTGAGTTTCCTGCTCCGCGTTGTTGTGTCACGCCGCCGGAACGGACGTGCCGCCCCGGGCGCCCCTGTGATCCGATAACCCGCGCGGTCCGGAGCGGGGCGCCGGACCGTGTGAGTGGGATCGGCTGGATTGGGAGGTCGGTGTAGTGACTCGCCCCGATTATTCTCACGGCGGAGAGCGCAGAGAGCGCAGAGATTTGTGCAGAAAGGGCTTACGTTCGAATCTGCCTTCCTTCTCATTCGTGTGGAGCGCTCCCCTACGGGTCGCCGCTAAACGGTCGCCGGTGACCGTGCGACCCAACCCATCGATTGCGGCGTGACAGAACACTAGAACTTTTTCCGCTGGCGGGCGGGGGGAATCTTGAGTTGGGCACGGTACTTGGCCACGGTGCGGCGGGAGATGGAGATGCTCTCCTTGGTGAGGGCGGCGGCGATTTGGTCGTCGTTGAGGGGGTTGGACGGGTCTTCGTTCTTGACGATGTCGGTGACCTTGGTCTTTATGCTGTCCCAACTGGTGCCGGTGCCGTTTCCGGAATCGGTCCCGCCGGTGAAGAAGTAGCGTAAGGGATACACGCCGTGAGCGGTCTGCATGTACTTGTCGGCGACGGTCCTGCTGATGGTGGACGGGTCGCAATTGAGTTCCTCGGCGAGTTCACTCATGCGCAGGACCTTGAGCCCGGGCGGGCCGACTTCGAAGAACTCGTTCTGATGCACGACGATGGACTGGGCGACCTCCTGGAGGCGACTTCGGCGGAACTTGATGGCTTCGATGAGGGCGTTGCCGCTTTCGACCTGCTTGCGGACGAAGTCACGCAGGTCCTTGCCGTTGGCCTTGGATTTCATCATCTCGACGAATTCCGGCTTGATGTGCAATTCCGGGAGGTTGCCGCGTGCCATGCGCACGACCAGCCCTTTGCCGCGTTCGTCGTCTTCGACGCTTACGTCGGGGTAGATGCGCGGGACGCGCTTGTCGACCACACTGAAGGCCGGTTGCAGAACGAGGGAGTGCTTTATTGCGTCCACGGCGGCGGCGATTTCGCCGACGGAGTACCCTGTCGCCTTGGCGATGGCGGGATAACGATTGCGTACGACCTCGTGGAGGTGACTCTCGATCAAGGTGCGTTCAATGGTGTTGTCGCCGGGCTGCGCATCAACCTGTAGTAGCAGGCACTCCTTGTAGTTCCGTGCCGCGATACCGATCGGGTCGAGCTTCTGCACAATCTTCAAAGCCTGCTCAACGACTTCGATGGCGACGGGAGGTCTCGCGTCTTCTGCGACGTTTTCGAGCGGGACCTTGAGATAGCCGTCGTCTTCGAGGTGGTAGATGATGGAATCGCCGGCGCGGCGCGTGTCCTCGTCCAGATCCAACAGGTGCCATTGCCGCAGGAGGAACTCATCGATCCCTTCCGGGCGGCTGGCGGTGTTGGCCATGGCGTCGAGTTTGGCGTCGCGCTCGCCGTCATAACTGCGGACGGTGGTGTGACGTATTCCGGTGCGATCCTCGATGTCGAGACCGTTCTCGCGGCTGAAGTGATCGAGACGGTTGAAGCCCTCGCTCTCGTGGGTTGTGGGCTTGCCGTCTGGCGCGGACGCGGTATCGGTATGTGGTTTTTCTTCGGCGAGTTCGAGGGTGACGTTTTTTTCGAGTTCTTCGGCGAGGCGGTTCTCGAGGGCCTGGGTCGACAGCTGGAGGATGTCCATGGACTGGATGAGCTGCGGGGTGAGCCGCTGCTCCAGCCGCATGTGCTGTCCGAAAACTTGTGAAAGCGTCTGTGACATTCACCTCGCCCGCGAGGGGCGTGCTCGGCCCCGGCCCGTGCCAGCGCGGCGTCTTGTTATCGCCCCGCCGGACGTCCGGCCCACCGCATCGCCCGCTGCGGAAACGACGGTCACCGGACACCTGATTATAGCATGAGGACGCCTGTGATGCGAAATGACGCCGCGAAAGTCGAGGAAACGCTACCGCGGACGTTGGTTGGGGGAGCGCTCCCCTGCGGGTCGCCGCTAAACGGGGTGCGTTGCGCGACATCGCGCGACACAACCCGTTAGTCGAGGCGGGACCGGACGCTACATCTGGGTGCGACCGCGTATTGCGGCTTCGATCATGGCCGAGCTGGCGAACTCGAGCGGGGAGCCGACGGCGAGACCTCGGGCGGGACGCGTAACGACAACGTCGAAGTCGTTCAAAAGGCTTTGGATGTGCAAAGCGGTCCCGTCGCCTTCGAGTGTGGGGTTTGTGGCCAACACGACTTCGCGGACGTCGCCTTTCCGGACGCGCTGGACGAGTTCGTCGATGGTGAGATCGCCGGGTTCGACGCCGTCGAGCGGGGCGATGTGTCCCATCAACACGTGATAGACGCCGCGGACCATGCCGGTGGCGTCCATGGTCATCAGGTCTTTGGGCTGCTCGACGACCCAGAGTTCAGAGTGGTCGCGGGAGGGGTCGGCGCAGATCGAGCAGGGATCTTGCTCGGTGAGGTTGTGGCACAGTGGGCAGTTGAAGATGGTCTCCTTGACGGTCAGTATTGCCTCGGCGAGGGCTTGGGCGTTGGACTTGGAATCGCGGAGGACATGGAATGCCATGCGCTCGGCACTGCGTGCGCCGATTCCGGGCATGGCTTGAAACGCCTTCTTGAGACGTTCTATGGAATTGAGGTTGTTTGGATCCATGGTCGCACCGGATTCAGCCGGACAATCCGCCGAGCATGTCGCCCAAGCCGGGGATGTTGAGCCCGCCGGTGAGACGGGCCATCTCTTCCTTGGCGGATTCCTGCGCTTTGGTGCTGGCGACGGCGACGGCGCCTTTGATCATGTCTTCGAGAAGTTCAACGTCGGTTACGGCATCGGGCTGGATCTTGATGTCGACGAGCGTTCCTTTGCCGTCGACGGTGGCGACGACCGACCCGCCGCCGGCGTCGCCGTCGTAGCGTTTGGAGGCCAACTCCTTTTGAATCTCCGCCATGCGACTCTGCATTTCCTTGGCCTGCTTGAGCATCGCGGGCAGGTTGGTGAGTCCACCGAGCATGTTCAGTTATCTCCTTCGGCGAGTGCGTCGCCGGCTGCATCTGTGGTCGGGTTCGGATCGTCTGGTTGGGTCGCGGAGGGCGATACACGTTGCACGTTCTGGAGGACTCCATCGAAGAGGTCCATGGCGTGCTCGATGTTGGGGTCTCGAAGGACCTTGGCCTTATCCTCGGAACTGACGGAACTCCGGCTCGGTGCGGCGGGGACGGGCGCGGGACGCGTTGTGTCGGCGGCGGCTCTCTGGGGCGGCGGCGCGGCCATACGGCGTTGCGCGGTACGCGGAGGGGGCGCGGATTGCGCCTGCTCCGGCGCGGCGGACTCCAACTTGCTGATGAGTTCATCGATGTTCGAGAAGTTCTTGGCGAGTGCCATGCGCACGACGGCGGCATCCACGATCGCTCGGGACGCGATGCTCGACTTGACCGTTCGCCGCACCTCTTCCATGAGACTGATCATGTAGACGTAGGTGGCCGCGTCGAACCGAGCCGCCTGGATCACGAACTGGTCGCGGACGGAGGAGGGCAGGTCGATGAGCTCGGTGTCGGCGCCGCAGAGGTTGAGCAGCATGAGCGTTCGGAGGTGGTTGACGGTCATCTCGCAGTATCGGTCGAGTGTTTGGCCTGATGCGAGCGACTGTTCGACGCGGGCCAGGGCGCCGGCGGCGTCTTCGTCGGCCACGTGATCGAGCATGGCCGCGATGACCTCGTCGTGTGCGACCGGGAGCACGTCGTCGAGCAACTCGGTGGAGAGTTTGCCTCCGCCGAAGGAGAGCAACTGGTCGAGAAGCGAGAGCGCATCGCGCATGGAGCCGTTTGCCAGGCGCGCCACGCGGCGCAGAACGGTTTGCTCGGTCTCGACGCCCTCTTGTTCGAGAATGTGCTCGAGGTGAGCGGCGATCACATCGATGCCGATGCTTCTGAAGTCGAATCGCTGGCAGCGGCTGACGACGGTTGCGGGGACCTTATGAATCTCGGTGGTGGCCAGGATGAACTTGACGTGGTCGGGCGGCTCTTCGAGGGTTTTGAGCAGGGCGTTGAACGCGCCCGGGCTAAGCATGTGGACCTCGTCGATGATGTAGATTTTGAAGCGTGCCCGGGCGGGTCGATAGGCGGCGGCCTCTCGCAGATCGCGGATGTTGTCCACGCCGGTATTGCTGGCCGCGTCGATCTCGATGACGTCGATGTCTTCGCCCTCGGCGATCCTGATGCAGGATTCGCACGCGCAGCAGGGGGTGGGTGTGGGCTGGTCGCCGTCGAGGCAGTTGAGCGACTTGGCCAGCAGGCGTGCGCTGGAGGTTTTGCCCACGCCGCGCGTGCCGGTGAAGAGGAATCCGTGGTGGACCCTTCCGGAGAGGATAGCGTTCTTGAGGGTGGTAGCGATTGGCTCCTGGCCGACGAGGTCGTCGAGCGTCAGGCTGCGGTACTTTCTTGCCAGGACGGTGTAGGACATCAGCGTGCTGCTCCGCCCACGCGGGGAGGGCGACCTCTCGCGGTGATGCGCCGCCCACAAGGGGCGACGCTACATTTTCAAGGCGCCCGTACGGGGGGACGCGACGTTTTCGCGCCGCGCACGAGGGGCGGCGCGACGTTTCGTATGATCGTGGTGGTGGGGCATGATGACGGTCAGGTTGAACCACGGCACCTGGTTCCGCCAGATGGGCTGCTCTGTTTCCAGCCTGACCCGTTGCCTGTCGACCCCACTGCATGGGACCCAACCGTCATCATGCCCCGCCACCGTCGTGGGGCACGGCTGGATCATACAATGTGGGAATCCACCGGACAAGACGGAGCGGGACGGCGTGGCGGTTGCGGTTGCGCCGTAAGGCTGGTGATCGACTCATGCCCACGCAAGCGTGGCCACCCGGTGTGGGATGCATCCGGCGGAGACAGGTTGGCGGTCTCTTGATACCCTGTTTCCCGGAGGTATGGGCAAACCGCGTCTTGTGTTGAGCGTTGCACGATGTCACTGACGTACGAAAACTACTTGAGGATTCGCGAACTGATCGGCCTGCAGGAGGTCCAGTCGGACCCGCCTGAGCACGATGAGATGCTGTTCATCATCATCCATCAGGTCTATGAGCTGTGGTTCAAGCTCATTCTGCACGAACTTGATCAGGGCAAGGTGCAACTTTCTGATGACGATCTGTACGGCGCGATCGCGACGTTCAAGCGTGCGCGAACCGTGATGAAGACGCTGGTCAACCAGCTCGACATTCTCGAGACCATGACGCCGATGGGTTTCGCGAGTTTCCGCGACCGGTTGGATACGGCCTCGGGTTTTCAGTCGGCGCAGTTTCGGGCGTTCGAGTTTTTCCTCGGTCACAAGCGTCCGGAGATGATCAAGCACCACGAAGGCAACGCGCCGGCGTGCGCGGCGCTCGAGGCGAGACTTGGCGAACGATCGCTGGTCGACCACTTTTACGATTTTCTGAAACAGCGCGGCGTCACCATTCCGGAGGCGCTCACCAGCAAGGACGTCGCGGAGCCGACGCGGGCGCATCCGCAAATCGAGGATGCGATCGAACGCCTTTACAAGCAAGACCCCGGGGTGGCGATCCTCTTCGAGCTGATGACTGACTTCGATGAAGGCTTGCAGGAATGGCGCTACCGGCATGTCATGATGGTCGAGCGCACGATCGGCGCGAGGCCGGGCACGGGCGGGTCGGCCGGTGCGGAGTTTCTGCGGTCGACGTTGTTCAAGCCGGTTTTCCCGGATCTCTGGTCGGTTCGCCGGCGACTGTGACGGCGATGCGCTCTGTTACCAGTAGCGCAGCGCCCATGTCAGGAAGATCAACAGCCCGAAGCCCAGCAGGACGCAGAGCCCGGCGCCGGCGATCTGTTTGAACTCCCGGGCATCGAGGCGGATGAGCCCGGCGGCGGCGATCATGACGACCGGCAGAACGAGTCCGAGGATAACGCCCAGCAGCCGTCCGAGGCGGCCTTCGACGCAGAGGATCAGCGTCGGTGATCCTTCGCCGACGACGTAGCGCGCCGGGTTGGGCAGCCGGGCGATTTCCGAGATGCTGCGATCCGGCGTTTTGGTTTTCCACTCGCACACAAGAACGTGAAGTACGAGGGCGGCGACGACGAGACCGAGCACGGTCCGGTTTCGCCGTACGGACACCTCGGGCTGGGGTACGGTGTGTGGGGGTCTCGTGGTCATGTTCGGAGCTTATCGCACGGGATCGGCATTGCACAGTCGCCCGCCGCGGCGGGCCGCGCCCATTTGCCCGCGCGAAGAATTCGCTGACGCCCCTGGAATGACGATTCGATGTCCGGTTCGCGGGCAGGCCGGCGGACTTTGGGTTTGTTCCACCGGTTGAAAACCGGTGCCACACTCTTGCAACGTCAGGGGTGTTGCGGGCCGGTGACGGTGTCCACGTACGCGCCGTAGTCGTCGAGGTCGACGTCGGAGTCCGCTTGGAAATCAAACGTACGGCAGCATGGCGGAACATCGGCCGGTCCCACGCCGGTGTTGCACGCCTGCAGGTTGCCGAAGTCGACGAGATCGACGGCGCCGTTGCGATCGAAGTCGCCCATGACGAGCGGTTGTCCGGTAACGGGGTAGTGATAGCCCATGTCGACGACGCCCGCGTCGGTGCCTTCGTCGCCGCGCGTGGTTCGGCCGTCGAGGCCGAGATCGACTGCGTTGGCACTGCCGGCGTCGATACACGGACTCTGCTCGGTCTGCTGTCCCTCACCGATCGCGTGCAGGTAGTAGCAGTCGATCGGACCGGGAGCGAATTGAGGATCGAGGTCGAGGTTGTGATCCTGCCACACGAGGTTTCCACCGTCGACGGCAACGTTCTGCGAGCCGCCCATCACCGTGCTGAAGTCGACCGTGAGCGTGCCGCCGAAAAGCCTGAGTTCATCGTTCTGGGGCGCGTGATTGCCCCAGAGAATGGAATCGGCAACCGTGTGATTGCCGTTGTAGAACGCGGTGCCGCTTTGTCCGATGTTTTCGGTCGCCGTGCAGTTGAGCAGTTCCACACTTCCCCAGAGGCTGAAGACCGCGGCGCCGTCGCCGGCGGCGGCGTTGGACTGAATCATGCAGTTGCGGACCGCGGCCGTCGTGTTGTCGAATCGGACACCGCCGCCCAATCCGCTCGACGTATTGTTCGCGATCAAGCAGTTTTGAATCAGCGGATAGCCGTCTTCACAGTGAATACCACCGCCGCCGGCACTGCCTGCAGCGTTACCGATGATGCGGCAGTTGACGATCCGGGGATTGCTGTTGACACAGCGGATTCCGCCGCCGGACTGCGCGTTGCCGTTGGTGATGGTGAACCCTTCGATTCGGGAATCCGGCTCCCCGTTGTTGGGCGGGAATACCTGGAAGCTCTGGAAAGTGACGGCGCTGCCGGCGTTTCTGCCGTCGATGATCGTGTTTTCGGGGCCTGCGGCGGCCTTGATGAGTACGGTTTTGTTGTCGGTTGCGATGAAGAGGTTTTCGCGATAGACGCCGGGTGCGACGAGAATCGAGTCGCCTTCGTCGGCGGCATTGATGGCCGACTGTATGGTCTGGAAATCGGCGGGCACGGTGCGAATCACGTGGCAATCGTCGGGCACGCCGTTGCCGTCGACGTCGTCGCTTGTTCCGTTGGCGATGTCAGTGAAATCGGGAACACCGTTGTTGTTGCAGTCGAGTGGGCAGGGGACGTTGTGTGCCGCGAACGCCGAGCAGATCTCCGAAAAGTTCGGCGTTCCGTTGGCGAGTTCTCCATCGTTGTCGTCGACGGTCAGCACTTCGATGGCGGTCAGTGGGTGTGCGGCGTCGTTGTCCAGCCCGCCGGCGGTCATGACCGCCCAGTCGGTGAAGAGCTGTCGGGTTCGCTCCAAACCCTCCTGATCCCCGTAGGTCTCGCCCATTTCCACGCGGAGGTCCCACCAGAAACCGCCGAGCACGCGCCCGCAGTGGTGGATTTCGCTGGAACAGGGGTATTGGATGTTGGGGCTGGACAGGTTGCGGATATGCGCGCCGGGACCGGCGAAGTCTCTACCGGTTATGGCATCGTCGTACAGCAGCACGGATACGGAGTCGCCGAAGCCCTCGCCGAACGAGCCCTGGGAGAGCCCGAGGCGATTGACGATGAAGTGACCGTACTCGTGGGCGATGATGCTGGAGTAGGCGCTGTTGACGCATCCTCCGCCTACCCCGAAGAAGTTGATCGACGGTCCACCGGCTGAGCTGAAGAACGCGTTGCAGGGGAAGATGGGGTGATCGGTGATGTTGACGTTGCATGGAATCCGGATATCCAGGCCGCCGTATTCCGGCTGGCGGTTCTTGAAGAACTCATGCACGAGTGTCGTGTGCAGGAATCCGTTGACTTGGGCGGTGGTGAACTCCTGCGGAGCGGGGTTGAAGAGGAGATCGACCGGTCCGGGTGGCGTAGCAGACTCTTCGACGGTCAGTTCGGAACCCTGAGCGTTAATGATCTGAACCCAGTCACCGATGAGGTCGCCTCGGACGGTCACGGGTGTGGCGCCAACGTGCGGAATGGTGAAGTCACCGTTCTCGTCGCTGAAGGCAGTGTTGCCACCTTGGACGCGAACGCGCAGGTTATCGAGGTTGGCCCAATCGGGCGCGTTGTAGCCGACATCGGGCAGGGTACCGGGCGAAGCGAGGCCGGCTACATGCCCGTCGATGTCGACGTGGTAGACTTCGTTTCGGACGTGCACGAGGTCGCCGCTCGTGGCGTCGAGGAAGAAGGTGTACGCTTCGAATGCCTCGAGCTTCGGCTGCATGCCGACGAACTTCCAGCAGCGGACGGGCACGGGAAGACCACGGAAAAAGACGACGAGTTCCGGGTCGGACCACACGGGGAGATGGGTGTAGGCGGGTACGTTGCGGACGGTCGCGCGGGCTTGATCGGGTCCGACGGTTCGCGGTGTGAGCCCGTCGGCCGACAGTCGGGCGATGTCGCCGGCGACGTAGACCAGGCGCGGTGGGTTTCCGTGCAGGACGACAAAACTGGCGAATCCGTTTTCCACTGGCAGTCCTTCGATGAACTGTTTGTGGCGGAGGACAGAGTGCCTCTCGCTGCCGAGACGCGCCTGAAGATCCAAGCGAAGGTCGCGCGCGGAGATGCCCACGACGGCCCCCAGATCGGCGAGGAAACGACTCACGGACTCCCGAGGGGTGGCTCCCGCGGTCATCGGCTGTCCGTAGATGGCGATGCGCCCGGAGTCCAATGTGGATACGGTTGCGGCGGGGTAACGTTGGGCCAGTTTCCGCTTTGCGGCTGCGCGGCGAAGACTCGGCGCCGAATCCTGCGCCGCGATCAGCGCATCCGCCGTTCCGAGGAGTGCCAACACGATGCCCAAACCGAGGGCGCGTTTGTGGTTCTTGTACATCAAGCCGTGTCCACCAACAGTTTTCATACGAATCAACTCCATGGCTCCCACTGCTACTATACTAGCAAGACTAGGCCTCCGGCTGCAAACGCGCAGGCGGCACGGGGCGCTGGACGGGCGAAGTGCCCCACGACCCTGAACAAAGATTCCGGCCACGATTCAATACCGGCCGGCATCGGTGGTCGGTCGCGGTTGCGCAACGGGAACAGCGCGGGCGCTGAAGTAATCGCGAGAATCGAACGACGGAGCGGGTCAAGCAATGGAAGAAGCTGAGCGAAGCATCTTGATCGAGTCGGCCGTCGGCGGCGATTCCGACGCCCTTCAGCGGTTGATCGTCGATTATCACGATATGTTGGGTGCGGCGATCGAGCGCGCGATGGACGCGTCGCTACGTCACCGCCTGGACGCGGACGATGTGTTGCAGGAGGCGTATGTCGCGGCGTTCAAGAGTATCGCGGGGTGTGCGTTCGACGGTCCGGCGGGATTCTACAAGTGGCTGGAGAAGATCGCGCTCAATCGGCTCAACGATGAGGAGCGGGGCGTCCGGCGGCGGAAGCGGGACGTCCATCGCGAGCGGCGCGATCCGGCGGGGGCGCGCACGTCCTACCCTGATCTCGTCGGGCGGCTGGCTTCGCCGGACAGCACGCCGAGCCGGCGGCTGGCGCGCGGCGAAGCGGTGGCGGCCGTTCTCTCCAGCTTGGCACGGTTGTCGGACGATCAGCGGGAGACGGTGCGACTGCGGTTCCTGGAGGGTCAATCGGTAGCAGATGTTGCGGCGCATCTCGGCAAGAGCGAGGCAGCGGTTCACATGCTGTGTCATCGGGGGCTGAAGGCGCTGCGCGGGCTGATGGTGACGATCTCGCGGTACCTGACGCGGGGGTAGCAATGGGGGGGACTGGCCGCGGATCGACGCGGATGAACGCGGATTGGGTTGTTGGGGGCGGTTTGACAGCAGATTTCTTCTCCGCGTCAATCCGCGGCCAGCTCTTTGGAACGAATGCGATGAACGCGTGCAGCTTGAAACACCAGGACCTGACTGAGAAGATCATCGGCGTGTTCTTCGACGCGTACAACGAACTGGGACACGGCTTCCTAGAATCGGTGTACGAGGCTGCGATGCTGATTGCGCTACGCGATGCCGGGCTCCAGGCAGAGCAGCAGGTCCCGATTCCCGCATGGTTCCGTGGGCAAAACGTCGGCGACTTTCGCGGCGACGTGATTGTTGAGCAGGCCGTGATGCTGGAACTCAAGGCCGTCCGAGCCCTGGAACCGGTCCACGAAGCCCAACTGATCAACTACTTGCGAGCCACGCCGATCGAGGTTGGGCTGCTGCTCAACTTCGGCCCCAAACCCAGTTTCAAGCGATTCGCCTACGACAACGACCGCAAGGCCATCCGCGGCTGACTAAGTGGCGTGGGCGCCGCGGATTCGCGCGGATGAACGCGGATTGTTTTTGGAAGGCCGACCACATCACCCCTCCAAAAAGCTCATCCGCGTTCATCTGCGTTAATCCGCGGCCAGTTTTCTTGAGTTTCCGCGTTAGATGTTCGCTCGGATGTCGTTCGCTGCTTGGGCGGTCGTGTCGAGTTCGCTGACTCGAGGCCGCGCCGGAACTACAAGGTTCGTGATCATGAGGAGTTGAGCTATGCGCGCGCGAAATGTACGACTCTCCGGGGCCATTGCTGCCAGCCTGCTTGCCGCGGGATGCGGCACAGAGTTTACGGGTGATCCCGACGTTCCCATCGCCAGCCCTGACGTCAACGTGGAAGTCAACGTAGAGGGGCCTGCCGTAGACGTGATTCAGGAAACAACCGTCGACCAAGTTGTTGTGAATGGCGAGGATGGCGACCAAGTTGTCATCTGTCACATTCCACCTGGGCATCCGGAAACCGCCAGCACAATCACAGTCAATCCCTCAGCTCTTGTCGCCCATTTGAATCACGGCGACAGTCTCGGTGCGTGCGAATGCGCATCGGACGCCGATTGTGACGACGCGAGATTCTGCAATGGCTACGAAGTGTGTCTCGCCGGCGCCTGCGAGCCGGGCGATAATCCCTGCGATGAGGGCGAGGAATGCGACGAGACCGCTGATGCATGTGTCGAGTGCCGGGAGAACGCAGACTGCGACGACGGTCTGTTCTGCAACGGCGCGGAGTCGTGTGTCGCGGGTGTCTGCGAGGACGGAGTTGAGCCTTGTGATCTTTTTTGCGATGAGAACAACGACCTGTGCATCGAGTGTCTTTCCGACAGCGATTGCGGCGAAGGGGTGACTTGCGCTGACGGCGAATGCACGGCATCCGGCTGCACGAGCGACGCGGACTGCGACGATGAGCTCTTCTGCAACGGTGCTGAAGCATGCAGTGTGAACGGAGAGTGCGTGACAAGCACGGACCCATGCGCTGGCACGGACACGCCGTTCTGTATCGAGGCGGAGAGCACGTGCGTAGAATGCGTGACAGACTCCGACTGTGCCGTGGACGAGGAGTGCAACTGCAGCGTGTGTATCGCACTGCCGATTTGCCCATCCGGTTGGATCCACAACTCGGCGAGCAATCACTGCTATCGACTCACTGCGCCATTGTTGACGTGGCATCAGGCGGAGGAGGAAGCTGTTGCCGCAGGTGCTCACCTCGTGACCATAAACGACGCTTCCGAAAACGAGTGGGTGCTCAATACGTTCTGGTACATTGGTGGCGCCACTGACGAGATGCCATTGCTGTGGATCGGTTTTACAGACCAATTCACCGAGGGGCACTTTGAATGGATTGGGGAGGTGGTTGATCCCGGCGACGGTTGGGACGGCGGCTGGTGGGAGGAGGGCAACCCAACCAGTACGAGTTACACAAACTGGCACAGCGCGGATGACAACACTGGGCTCCAGGACTACGTCCAGATGTTCACGCTGCACGAGTCTCCACTGACACCCGGCGTATGGGCAGACATGGAAACCGATGACCACGAAACAAGTGGGGTAATTGAGCGACCAAGCAATTGGTGATGCTCTTTGAACAGGGGCAGAGCGATCCGCACTGCAGCTAGCCATCGTCGTCAAGCGCACGGACGAGACCGGGCGAAATGAGCGGCGCGAGCGCAATGTGAATGCGGACGACTACGCGTGTGAGCGTGACAATCGGGAGCAGCAGGCGGGCCGTCCGAAGGGCGGCCCGCTCTCGCAGCGGCGGACGCCAATCAAGCCGATAAGCCAGGGTCAACGCGCACCGTGTCACCTCTTGACATACACACCGTTCTGGATGATTGGACGCCAATACTTCTTCCACGCTTTTATTGCGGCCTCCTCTGATCCCACCAATGACAGCGCACCGGCCACGCCGCGCAGGCGTAGGTCGCGATCAACGATTGGAAAGCCGGGTAGGGTGGCATTCCCACCTGGCGTGGGGTATTTGCTCTTGATCCCCAGTTCAAACCACGGGCCTGTGTCGTCGTGCGGGCGCCGCTTCGACATTCTTACTTCGTAGATGGTGACTACCAGGTCCTGCTCCGTTTCAGTTGAGGACTTCGGGCTGGGATCGAGGTCCAGGAAAGCGTACGCTTGGGGGCGCGCTTCTGCCAGTTCCGGCAGGCGTTTGCTACGCGGAGGCCCCAAGCCCTTCATGTTTCGCGGGTCTAGGATCATCACCACGGACACTATATGCCGCTGCGCAACCGGTTCAGCGTCGCCTTCCTGCGTTTTCTCGAATCCTCCCAACTTGTTGCTGACCCCTCGCGCTATGATCGCCGGGCGATCGTCGTCAAAATACGCCGGCTGAAGGTCAATGCCCGAAATCTGCCCAAAATGCCAGAACGACTGTTCCACGTCGCCGGTAGCGGTGCTGAGCATTGAAATGCGCGTCGGGTACTCGTGCCAATCGTTGGCGACCAGTACGAGCTCGCAGCCCGGATCGCCGTCCAGCTCCCAGCAATCTACGGTATTAACGGACCACCACTTCCTTGGTGGGTCGCAGTCGGGCCATTGTAAGTCTGTATGGAGTGGAGTTCTCCAGAGTTCCTCTCCGTTTGCATTGAGGGCGATAACAACGTTGTTCTCATCATCCAATGGAGATTGGGCACAGGCTACGACCACCTGGCTGCCGTCCACACCGGCGTCGCCCACCACTGCGTCATTTAGTACGACCTTACTGGCTGCTGGGAATTCGTAGAAACGCGTCGGCTCCATGTCGTCGCCACGGCGAGCTTGAATGACACGGGGCAAGGAATCCTCGACGAACGCCTCGACGATCACGGTTGGGCCGGGCCAAGGATTCGGTGCGCGCCAGAGAGATGTTGTCAGAAAGACGGCAGCCAACACACCCAACATCGCAGCCCAGATTCGTCCGCGGCGCTTCTCCGGCGAACTGATTCGCTTCCCAGCACTCAGCACCTCCATTGTTCGAAGTGCCGAGGCGAAACGGTCGTCGGGGCGTTTGGCCATGAGTCGCAGGGCGAGGCTGGCGAGGTGGGGGTCGGCGGAGGCGGCGAAGGACTTTGGGGCCGGCGGGTCTTCGTGGAGGATCTTGTGGATGACGGCGGATGGGGTGGGGGCACTGAAGGGAGTACGACCGGTGAGCATCTCGAAGAGGACGACGCCGGCGGAGTAGAGGTCGGTGCGGTGGTCGATGAACTCGTCGCCGCGGGCCTGCTCGGGACTCATGTACTCGGGGGTGCCGAGGACGGAGTCGGGGGCGGTCATGCGCGTTTGTGACGAGGCAATGCGGGCGAGGCCGAAGTCGGCGATTTTGATAACCGTATTGACAGGTACATCGGAGCCCGTGGCGTTCGTCATTCCCCCATCCCTGGAAGGGATGGGGCACCCGTCGATCCGATCAAGCAGGATGTTGGAAGGTTTGATGTCGCGGTGGATGAGATTGGCATCGTGGGCAGCGCGCAGGCCGTTGAGCAATTGCCCGAAGATTCCGCGAATGGTCTCGGTGCGCAGCGGTGCGTGCTCGCGCATGAAATCGGCAAGCGTGAGGCCTTCGACGTATTCCATGGCGATGTAGTGCGTGTCACGGTGCCGGCCGACGGCGTACACGGTAACGATGTTCTGGTTACGCAGGGCGGCCGCGGCTTTGGCTTCGCGGGTGAAGCGTTGGAGGGCTGTGGCGTCGTGCGCGAGGTCGGGGCGGAGCAGTTTCAACGCGACCGTGCGGTTCAAGCTCTCTTCGTAGGCGGTCAGGACGATTCCCATCCCGCCGCGGCCGAGGAAGCCGGTGATACCGTAGGAACCCAGTTCGGCCAGGTAGCGCGGGTCGGACGACGGGGCGAGAATGTCGCGAGTGACCAAGTCCTCGACGGTCGCGTCCGCCGGGTCGAGACCGCGTAGCAGGTCGAGGTGTTCGCGGAGGTCGCCGGCGAGTTCGGGGTGTTGCGTGAGCAACTCGGTTTCGCTGATGCTTTGCCCGCGGCGCTTCGCGTCGAGGAATTCATTGAGAATGCGCCCGACGTTAAGGTCGTGTGTTTGGTCGTGGTCCGCGGGCGCGGTCCGCATCTTGGGGCTGTCGTGTTCGGAACGCACCGATCAACGCTTCCACATTCCCCCGGCCGAGTGTGGAGTATACCACATCGACACGTGCATTTCACGATCGCGTATCGCTTGCAGGATGCGCGGTGGTCGGCGAGGGCGCCGATAACCCGCTTGGTTGCGTGGATTCCACCGGTTGGAAACCGGTGCCACACTTTTTGTCACGGACTGCTAAGACGTATTGGCGTCGCGGATGTGCTTTGCGGCGAGGAGGGCGGCGCCGACGAGTCCGGAGTAGTCGCTGAGGGCGCTGGGCTCGGCGCAGAGGGGTACGGGCTTCAGCACGCTGGGCGTGTCGTCGACGCGTCTGGCCGCGGCGCGGACGAGCGACGGGAGGCGGTGGGCGACGCCTCCGCCGATGACGATGGTGTCGGTCGCGTAGATGTGCGTGATATCGAGCAGCGCAACTGCAAGATGTCGGGCGAGTGTGTCGATCAGTTTCGTGGCGCCGGGGTCGCCCTCGTGGAACGCGAGTTCGATCTTGTCGAGTTCGTCGGGCAGGTCGGCCGCCCGGGCGGCGGCGGCGATGGCCGGACCGGCGATGAGCGATTCCAGGCAGCCGCGTGCCCCGCAGTGGCACTCTGGCGCGTTCGTTGAAGTATCGCAGATGACGTGCCCGAGATGCCCTGCGGTGTGGTGGGTGTGTCGCAGGACCTCGCCGTCGAGGATGACGGCGGCTCCGACGCCGGTTCCGATGGTGAGGTAGGCCATGCGCTGCGGGCTCTTCTCGCGGGCACAATACTCTCCCCACGCGGCGGCAACGGTGTCGCAGTCCAGGAAGGTGGTCAGGCCGGTGCGTTCGACGAGCATGTCTTTCAGGGGCAGCCCCTCGATAAAGGGGAGATTGACTGCGCGGACGACGGCGGATCGCCCCGGTTCAAGCACGCCGGGGACGCCGACGCCGATGGCTACGGGATCCGGACAGTTGTCGGTCTCACCGCGGCACGTGTGGTAGGCGTTCTCCAGCCAGCGGACGAGATCCTCCCCGTCGCCGCCGGTCGGCGTTTCGGTGCTGCGGTCAGCCAGGACGCGCCCGAGCGCGTCGACGATGGCGACGCGTGTGTGCGTGCCTCCGATGTCGATGCCGACGAAGATCGCTTGCATGGGGTGGCTCACGTTGGGGAGTGCATCCGAAGACGAGTGGCAGCTCGGGTGCCATGGCCACGCTTGCGTGGCCATGCGATTGGAGGCTGTCGAAACATGCCCACGCAAGCGTGGGCATGCCACCCGGAACAGGATGCACCGCACGTCAGGGGGCGCGGCGCTTGACGCTTGACACGGTGCCGGTGTTGGACGCTACTTTCGTGGTGATTGCGGAGCATCGGTATCGATGGCATTAGCGGATTCGCTGGTTCTTGGATTCTACTTCGCCGCGGTTCTCGCTGCGGGTCTTTGCGCGGGGCGCCGAGAGACGGACACCGATGATTACTTCCTCGGTGGACGGCGTCAACCGTGGGTCGTCGTCGGTTTGTCGATTCTTGCCACGGAGCTGAGCGCGTTGACCTTCGTGGTCGTTCCGGGCACGGCGTTCGGCGGGGACTGCGCCTATCTGCAGCTTTACTTCGGCGCGTTCATCGGCCGGATGGCGATCGTGTATCTGCTCCTGCCCGCATTCTACGGCGGGCGGGTGACGACGGTCTACGAGTACCTGGGGCAGCGGTTCGGTCCGTGGACGCGATGCACGGCGTCGCTGCTGTTTTTCGTGTCGCGTGTGATCGGGAGCGGCCTTCGGCTGCTGGCGGCGTCACTGGCGGTCAGCGTGGTGTTCGGGTGGCGGCTGGAGGCGGTCATCGTCGGATGTGCGGGCGTGGCGGTGGCGTACACCGCGTTCGGCGGGATCAAGGCGATCGTGTGGACCGACGCGCTGCAGGCGTTGGTGTTCATCGGCGGAGCGGTGGCGGCGGTGGCGTATCTGTTCGCGGCGACACCGGGTTCGATCGTAGAAAACCTGAGTGTGGCGGCGGACGCGGGCAAGCTCAACGTGTTCAACTGGGATCTGGACCTGAACAATGACAAGGCCTTCGTCGTTCTGCTGATTCACACGCTGTTTCTCAACGCGGCGGTGTTCGGGACGGATCAGGATTTGACGCAGCGGATGCTTACGTGTCGCGATTTGAAGGGGGGGCAGCGATCGCTCATTTTCAGCACGCTGCTGGGGTTTCCGGTGGTCGCCCTGTTTCTGCTGGTGGGTGTGATGTTGTGGGTTCACTACCAGGCGGTTCCGGGCGGCGCGCCGGCGAGCGACATGGCGGTGGACCGTGTCTTTTCGCATTTCATTGCGACGGGACTGCCCGCGGGGTGGGGACTGCGGGGGTTGTTGCTGGCCGGGTTGTTCGCGGCGGCGATGTCGAGTCTGGATTCGGCGCTCGGGGCGTTGTCGTCGGCTGCGGTGGTGGACTTCTACCGACCGTACGTCGCGCGGGATCGGGATGACCGACACTACTTGCGAGCCGGGCGTGTGTTTACGTGCCTGTTCGGGGTTTTGCTGGCAGCAATCGCGATTCTGTTTGTCGGTGAGACGAGCCTCTTGTGGGAGGCGTTTGAGTGGGCGAGCCTGATCTTCGGCTCGCTGCTGGGGGTGTTTCTGCTGGCCGTGCTGACGCGTGATCGTGGATGGGATCGGGCGAATCCGTTTGCCATGCTCTCGGCGGTCGGTGTTCTTTGCGTGTTGAAGTTCGCGCAGTCTGAGGAGGCGCCCTTGATTGCGTGGCCTTGGTGGATCGTGATCGGGACGGCGTGGACGTTTTGTGTGGGTGCGGTGTGGAAGACGGAGCGCTCCCCTTCGGGTCGCGGCTAAACGGGTGGGCGGGGTGGTATGGACCCGGCGTTTGAATCGAGTTGGTTTCGCGCTTCGGTGGCGTCGAGGTCGAAGAGGTTCATGACGATGGCGGTCTTGACGTGTCCAGCGGCGCGGGCGAGCAGATCGGCGGCTTCGGGTCGGTCGAGCTCGGTGACTTCACGGAGGATGCGAATGGCGCGGTCGGTGAGTTTGGCGGCTGCGCCGGCGTTGAGATCGACCATGAGGTTGCCGTAGACCTTGCCGATTGCGATCATGCTGAGCGTGGTGATCATGTTAAGTGCCATCTTCGTGGCACTTCCTGCCTTCATGCGCGTGCTGCCGGTAATGACCTCGGGGCCGGTGAGAATTCGGATGGAAACGTCGGCTTCGTCGGGAGCCTGGTCGAACGGGACGCACGCGAGGAACACCGTTCGGGCGCCGCGGGCTCGGGCGCGGCGGAGGGCGCCGTGGACGAAAGGAGTTGTCCCTCCGGTGGCGATGCCGAGGACAACGTCGGCGGCGGTCACATCGGCTTTGTCGATCGCGTCTTCGCCGCCGGAGGCGTGATCTTCGGCGCCCTCGATGCTGCGGCGGAGGGCGTCCGGTCCGCCCGCGATGATGCCCTGAACCATACCGGGATCGCTCAGGAAGGTGGGCGGGCATTCCGAGGCGTCGAGCACTCCGAGGCGGCCGCTGGTACCGGCGCCGACGTAGATCAGCCGTCCGCCGCTCCGAAATGCGTCGGTGACGAGTTCGACGGTCCGGCATATCTCGGGTTTGGCTCGCGCGACGGCGGACGCGACGGTGGCGTCCTCGGCGGCGATCACGTCGAACGCGTCGGCGGTCGAGAGGGTGTCGATTGCGTGCGAATTCGGGTTTCGCAGTTCGGTCAGCAGATGTCCGCGGTCTTCATGCATCTCGGAGGCTCGGATCGGAGGCAATGGTGACGTCCTTGAAGTAGTGGTGCAGGATACGCCGGTGGTCGTGCCCGGCGAGGGCCATGCCGAGTGCCCCGATCTGGCACATTCCGGCGCCATGGCCCCAACCGGCGCCGAACAGATCAATGGTCTTTGGTCGACCGGCGGCATCGCGCTCTATGCGCACATCGAACGCGCTGCTGAACAGGAACGACTCGTGGAGCGCGTCGCGTATTCGGTATTGACCCTCGATTGATGTTGCTTGTCGCCGGCCGCGGTTGTCGTCGTAAGCGACTACCAACCGTATCGCTCTTCCGCTGCGGCCTCTGTGTGTGACGACGAGGTCTTGGATGTGTCGGATTTGCAGCTCCGCGTCTCCGCGGAGGGTCCTTCGCAGGAGATCCGTCAATTCTCCGCCGGAGTATCGGATGTGCCAGCGAAAGTGCCCACCGCCGTCATCGACGCGGCCGAGATAGCGGGGAAGGTCTCGGTCGGGAACGGCGCCGGGGCTGCAATACGCGTCACATTCGCCTAGCCATGGACCCGTGGTGTATTCGGCGATGTTGGTTTCGGTGATGGCGCCGAATCGTGCGATCGCGGAATCACGCGGGGCATCGACGGTGCTGTGTTGACCCGGCTTGGGAGCGCCCCAGACGTGTTCGGGTGCTTCGGTGATCCCGCCGCACGACTTGGCGTAGTTGGCGTCGACGATGCCGCCGGTGGTGTGAATCAGGACGCGTCCGGCGGTTTGATCGACGGCGCCGGCGGCGGATTCGGTTACCGCGCCGATGCCCTGATAACGTTGGCAGCAGTCGTCGTTGCAGAAGTCGATGCCGAGTTCGGAGTGTTTTCGCTCGGTGGCGGCGCGCATCCAGGAGCGGGCAACGATGCACTGCGCTTTGAGAAACTCGGTTGGGGCGTCGCCGCTCATCTCGGCGGTGATGACGCCCTCGAGGTACGATTCGATGTCGAGGTCGTTGACCACGAGCAAGTGCCCGTCCTTGACACTCAACTCGACGCGGCCGGGGAGCGCGACGTCGATGTGTTTCGACCAGTGGAACCCGCGGCCGGCGATGCAGTTGTGAAGGGTGAGGGTGGCGGTCGGGGCGGGTGTCGCGGGGGAGAGTGTCAGCAATTGCCCCACGCTGTGCCCGTGCTTGGCACTCTGTCGGGGCGCATCGAGAACGATCGAGGTTCCCTCGATGCGTGCGGTCAGGGTCACGGCGCGAACGGGATCTCCGTCGGCGGTGTATGGAACGTCGGGAATCGTAAGGCACGCGCGCGTCACTCTGTCTTGGGGGAGTATGATGCCTATGCGGACGCGCGTAGCGTGCGAATCGGTGCGGTCGTCAGCGGGGCGTTGTTTGCATGTCGTGTCCATCATCATGCCAATACAGATCTTGCAGTCTGCATGGTACTTCGGGGATGGCATGACGGAAAGTGTTGGAGTACGTTGTGCGTTATCTATGAAGGTGCGGGCGTTTATTTACCTGGCTTTGGCCGTGGCCGGATCGATCTACGTGGCGGACTGTGCAACGCGCGAGCGTGCCGCGACGATTGCCCCGGCGCGCGGCGACGACGTGATCGTCGTCTGCGGCGAGCGGTATCACACGGGTACCCGCGTTGTCTTGTGGGACGACGTCGGTGGGTTTGACGGTTACCTGGAGCGGTGTTTCGTCCGGCCGGACCGGCTGCTTCCGTCGAATCCGTCGGCCGGGTGCGATACGTCCGAGCGCTACGGGGTCCGGGCGTGTTTGCTCGACGGGTCGGGCGATGTGCTGGCGATGGACGTCCGGACGGAGCGGGCAACGGTCCGGCGTCACGTGGATCAGATCGTGGTTCATTACGATGCCGCGGGGAGCAGTCGGCGGTGCTTCGAGGTATTGCACGACGAACGTGGACTGAGCGCGCATTTTCTCGTTGACGTCGACGGCGTGATCTACCAGACGCTCGATGTTCGGGAGCGCGCGCGGCACGCCCGGGCGGCGAACGATAGGTCGGTGGGAATCGAGATCGCGAACATGGGGGCGTACGACACTCCGGAAGCCCTGATGGCGGCTCAGCGCGTACTTGACGAACGCTCGCAGACGCGGGCGCGCGACCCATCGGAGATGGTGATCGGCTACCTGCAGGGGCGGCGGTTGCATCAGTTCCCGTTTGCGGAGGCGCAGTATGAGTCGTTGGTTCTGTTGACTCGCGCGCTGCGGGAGGCGTTGCCCGCAGTGCAACCGGTGTGCCCGCTGGACGGTGACGGCGGCGTGTGTGACCGCGTGCTGGACGCGGAAAGTCAGGAGGCGTTCGCGGGAATCCTGGGGCACTTTCACGTGTCGGGGGCGAAGGTCGATCCGGGACCTGCGTTTGACTGGGTGAGATATCTGCGCGGGGCGAATGGGGCATTGACGATTGACGATTGACGATTGCAGCAGCGGGTGGCGCAAGTGCACGCGGCGGTAAGAGGTCACCCGTGTGCAATGCTACGCGTGTCGCTTGTGTCAGACGCCTGTCCGGGCAATCCTCAGTCCCGCAGGGACGATAGTCAGTAGCCAGGGGCGTAAGCCCCTCGGTATCCAGCGGCCAACCAGCGCGAAGCC